>CAZLMV010000001.1:0-3500 GCA_964560625.1 uncultured Bacteroides sp.
CGCTCAAAATTTCCTCAGGCTTTCGTGATTAAATGGCTTAACGGAAGCCGACTTGAATAAGAAAATTAAAGTAAATCAACTATTTATGAAATCCAAGAAGCTCCTTTACATTGGCATCTCCGCCGTCGTGGCCCTGCTGGTTCTCTTCGTCGGCATCAACTATCTGAAAGGTATTAACCTTTTCCATACTTCTAACTATTATTTTGTTAGTTATGAGTCAGTTACCGGCCTCAATGTCTCTGCGCCCGTAACGGCCAACGGCTTCAAAGTGGGCCAGGTGCGCGAAATGCGTTATGAATACGACAATCCCGGCCACGTCATGGTGGAACTCGCCCTCGACAACGAGCTGAAAGTCCCGGAAGGCACCGTCGCCGTCCTCGGCACTGACCTGCTCGGCACGGCTACCATCATGCTCGAAATGCCCAAGTCAACTAATTATGCAGCAGTGGGTTCGCAGCTTCCCGGCAAGCTCGCCGGCGGACTGATGGACAACATTCAGGCCGATCTGATGCCCGTGCTCCCGAAGGTTGACTCGCTCATTCAAGCGCTGACCGTTGTGGTCACTGACCCCTCTCTTGCCGCCGCCTTGGGCCGCTTGGATGCCATTTCCGCTGATTTGCAGGTTCTTTCCGGCAATCTTGCCGCCGCAACCAAGCCTCTGCCCGGAGTGGTCAACAAGGCCTCCGGCACCATGAACAACCTCAGCGAGATGTCGGCCCGACTCGATTCCCTCTCGGCCACGCTCAATCAGCTCCCCATCTCTCAGACGGTTGACAACGTAGAGTCTATCTCCTCTAATCTCAAGCAATTAACCGCCCAGCTCGAGCAGCCTAACTCCACCCTCGGACTCCTGCTCAATGACCGCGGCCTCTATGATAACCTCAACGCTACGGTCAACTCGCTCGACTCTCTCTTGGTTGATATCAAGGCCAATCCTAAGCGCTACATCAGCATCAAGGTGTTCTGATAATGAGGCGATTAGGGCTTGCATTGGTTGGCTTTTTAGTGGCACTCTCCGCGAGAGCCGCCGAGCCCCTGCGCCCTGTTTCGTCAACCTGGACTTTAGAGGCGGGTGGGGCGCGGATTGCTGACACCTACCTGACGCCGCTGAAATATTCCGGCTGGCACCTCGCCCTCGGATATGAACGCGGTCAGGCCATGCGCTTTGACCCGCAAAATTGGGTCAACAACCTCCGCTTCGGCATCGAATTTGACCGCGCTAAGAACCCGTCGGGCAACTCGGCAATGTATTCCGCCGCCGTTTCCGCCGGCTGGTCCATGCTCCACACCTGGCGCCTCCCTTATGGAATCGGATTAGCCTTCGGTGGGGCCGCCGATGCCGATTTGGGCGCACTCCTTTTGGCGCGCAATAGCAACAATCCCGCGCAGGCGCGTGCTTCCGTGACCCTCAGCCCGCAAGTGTCAGCCTACTGGCGCAAAGGCATTTGGGGCGTCGGTGCGCGCGTCAAAACTCCGCTTTTGGGCGTGTTCTTTTCGCCCGATTATGGCGAACTTTATTATGAAATTTCATTGGGAAATCGCAGCGATTTAGTCCATTTTGCGTGGCCCGGCTCCTATCGCCGCTTTTGTGGCGAGGCGTTTGTCGACATTCGCCCCGGCTCCACGGCCATCCGCCTCGGTTATCGTGCCGACTTGCTCTCTTTTCGCGCTAACGGATTGACCGGCAGAATGTTGACTAATAGCTTCGTCATTGGCGTGAATTGCGATTTCCTTTCCGTTGACCCCCGTAAAACCTATGATGCAGAGATTATTACCGCTAATTATTAGTCTGCTCATCCTTTCGGGGTGTCATCCCATCGAAGAATTCGAGCAAAACAATGAGGGCGATTTCTTGGCCCTATGGACCGCCATAGATGAGCATTACTGCTTCTTCGAGGAAAAAGGAGTGGACTGGGACGAGGTGCGCCGGCGCTATGAGCCGAAAGTGACCAATCAGATGACGCGCCGCGAACTTTTTCGCGTCTGCTCCGACATGGTCAATGAGCTCAAGGACGGACACACGAACCTCAGCTCCGGTTTCGAAACGAGCTATTATCGGAAATGGTGGAGCGACTATCCCGAAAACTACATTGAGCGACTGATTGAGGAGAATTATTTCCATTTTGGCTACAAGCAGCTCGGCTCGGCAATGTATGGAATCCTCCCCGAAGGCAACGTCGGTTACATCCATATTTCCTCCTTCCAAACCGCCCTTGGCGACGGAAATATTGACTGGATACTCTCCGAATTGGCCCTCTGCAACGGCCTGATTATTGATGTGCGCAATAATGGCGGCGGCAACATGAGCAATGCCGAGACCTGGGCGCGCCATTTCATTCGCAAAAAGACCCGCGCGGGCTATATGATTCACAAAACCGGCCCCGGGCATAATGACTTTTCCGAGCCTTTTGAGTTCTTTTATGAGCCGGTCAGCGCGCCCCATATTGTGTGGGAAAAGCCTGTGGTTCTGCTGACTAACCGCTCCACTTTCTCGGCGGCTAACTTCTTCACCTCCGTGATGCGCTCCCAGCCGCAAGTGATTCATTGCGGGGCCACCACCGGCGGCGGCTCCGGCATGCCCGCGAGCTATGAATTGCCCGGCGGATGGTCAATCCGCATGAGCGCCGTCTCCGTGCTCGACTCTAAGGGAAAAATCACTGAGCCGGGAATCGCGCCCCCGCGCCGCTATGAAGTTGACATGAACATGGACGACGCCTTTCGCGGCCGCGACACCATGCTCGATTTTGCCGTAAGCCTTATAAAATGAATCGCATATTCCTTATAATCACCGCATTAACTCTTTTTAGCTGCGTTCGGATTGACAAACCGAAGGCTCCTGAGGCATTCAAGGAAACGTATTATGAGCCGCGCCATGCCGAGGGGTTCCGCATCCTGAGCGCCGACGACCAGTTGATGCTTGAGGTCTATAGCCCTGACACGGCGCGAATTGTGATTCCCCGCGAGGGCTTTCGGCGAATTGTCTGCATGTCGTCGACTTATGTGGCCCATCTTGAGGCCGCGGGACGCTTGGACCGACTTGTCGGCGCTTCTTCGCCGCAATATATTAGTTCTGAGGCGGTTAAGGCCATGTCGATTCCCGACGTGGGCCATGATGGCGCAATGAATTATGAGCAGCTCGTAGCCGTCAAACCGGAGTTAGTGATGCTCTACGGCATCGGCGGTCCGTCGCCCATCGTCGGCAAGCTCGAGGAGTTGGATATTCCCTACGTCTATATTGCTGATTTTGAGGAGCAATCGCCCTTAGGACGCGCCGAGTGGGTCGTCGCCACCGGAGCCTTGGTGGGCGAGGATATGCGCCCGATGTTTTCCTCCGTGGAGGCCGCTTATCGGCCCGTGGAAGACTCTGTGCGAGTGATGATTAACGCCCCTTATAGCGGCTCATGGTTCATCCCCGGGCGCGACGGCTATATGGCTCAGTTGCTGCGTGATAGCGGAGCGCAACTCATGGTCGACCAGCCCGAAGGGGTGGAGAGCAAGCC
>CAZLMV010000001.1:3600-36144 GCA_964560625.1 uncultured Bacteroides sp.
TTGGCGGTCAATTCGCGCGTCCGCGATGGGATGTCGCTGCTGATTTTGGGCATCATGTTTTCGTCGGCCGTCGGCGCTATCGTGCAGATATTGCAATTTTTAAGTCGCGAGTCGGCGCTGAAAAGCTATGTCGTGTGGACCATGGGTTCGCTCGGCGAGGTTACTTGGCCGCAACTTTGGATTCTTGCTGCGATTACCCTCGTCGGCTTGCTGATTGCGGTGCTGACGGTGAAGGACTTAAACCTGATGATGTTCGGCCCCGTCTTGGCGCGCTCCATGGGCCTGGACCTCCGCCGCAGTCGCAGCCTCATACTTCTGTCAACCACCCTCTTAGCCGGCGGAGTCACCGCCTTCTGCGGCCCCATAGGGTTCGTCGGCTTGGCGGTGCCTCACATTGCCCGTGGGCTCTTCCATTCGGCCGACAATCGCATCCTTCTTCCCGCTTCAGCCCTCTTGGGCGCGGTGATTTTGTTGGGTTGCGACCTGATTTCGCGAGTGTTTGTCTTGCCGATTAATGCCATCACGGCCTTAGTTGGTATCCCAGTGGTTATTTACGTAATTCTCAGAAAATGATTAGGTTAAAGGACGTTAGCATCGGTTACAAAGACTCGCGGCCACTGCTGCTGAATCAAAGCTGTGAAATCCCTGCAGGGACGCTGACAGCCCTGATTGGGCGCAATGGCAGCGGCAAGTCAACCCTCCTGCGAGCCCTTTGCGGCACTCAGCCGCTCTTTTCTGGCGAAATCCTCTTAGGCAAACTCAACCCCGCCGAAGCCTCCGCCGCCGAGTTGGCCACGGAGCTCAGCGTCGTGACCACCGGACGCGTAAATGCCCGACACATGACCGCCCGTCAGCTCGTGGAAATGGGCCGCGCGCCCATGACCGGACTCTTCGGACGCCTGCATCCCCGCGACGTCGAAGCCGTAAACCGAGCCCTCGAAATGGTGGGCCTCAGCGACTTAGCCGACCGTGAAATCTCAGGCCTCTCCGACGGCGAACACCAGCGACTGATGATTGCCCGCGCCCTGGCCCAAGACACCCCCATAATCCTCCTCGACGAGCCAACCGGTTTCCTCGACGTCCCCAACCGCAAAGCCGTCGCAACCCTCCTCCAAGAATTGTCCCATTCAGAGGGAAAAACCATCCTCTACTCAACCCACGAACTCGACCTCCCCCTCTCCACCGCCGCCCTCATCCTCCACCTCACCCCCCCAACCCTCACCCTCAATACCCCAACCCTCACCCGCCAATCCCCCCCCTTCCTCCAAGACTTCACCTGAAATTACTCTCAGACAATAGGCCGCGGCATGCCGCGACCCTACTGGTGTCACCATTTTACGGATAACATTGTAGGGTCGCGGCATGCCGCGGCCTATTGTCAAATGGGGGATTAGAGGGAGGAGAAGCGGGTTTTGTGGCGGAGGTAGTATTTGAGGAGGATGTTGGGGCGGGGGGTGAGGAGGTTTTTGGTGGCTTGAGCGGATTTTACTTGGGGGGCCATTTTGCGGTAGTCGGCGTGGGCGCGGAGGATGGCTTTGGCGTCGGCGAAGTGGAGGGTGAGGACGGATTTTGCCCAGGCGATGGTGTCTAAAAGTCGGCGGCGGAAAAGGATTTTTTTGCGGTCGGCTTCGGGGAGGTTTTTGTGGAGCAGGAGGAGGTTATTGCGGAAGTTGAGGTAGGTTTTGCGGGGGTTGCCCATGGGTAGGGAGCCGCCGCCGAGGTGGAGCACTTCCGCCTGCGGGCAGACCCACACGGACATTCCGCTGAGCCGGATGCGCCAGCAGAGGTCTATTTCCTCCATGTGGGCAAAAAAGGACGCGTCCAAGCCGCCGACTTGCTTGTAGACGTCGGTGCGCACCATCAGTGCGGCGCCCGTGGCCCAATCGACTTCCATGGGGTCCTGATATTGGCCGGAGTCGGTCTCCACGGTGCCGAAAATGCGCCCGCGGCAGTAGGGGTAGCCATATCGGTCAAGGAAGCCGCCACATGCGCCGGCATATTCAAATTTTTCGGGGTAGTGCCAGCTGAGAATCTTCGGCTGACAGGCGCCGCAGTCGGGGTGCGACTCCATGAATTCCAATAGGGTAGTGTCCCAACCCTTGCGGGGGGCTACGTCGGAGTTGAGCAGAATGGTGTATTTCGACTCAACTTGCTCTAAGGCAAGGTTATAACCTTGGGCAAAGCCATGGTTTTCGTCAAACCGAATCAGGGGTAATCCGAGCCAGCGGACATAGTCGCACGAGCCGTCGGTCGAGCCATTGTCGGCCACGATTATCTCGCTGATTTCAAGGTCAGAGGCCTCCAAAACTCGCGGCAGGAACTCCTTGAGCAGGTTCAGGCCGTTCCAGTTGAGAATCACGACTGATATCGGTTTCATTCCACTATGGTGCCGGAAAATTTATCGCCCTCCGGCGCGAGCTTTTCGAGCTTAACGTTTACAACTTTATTGGCCAAATCGGGGCGGACCTCGCCGAGCTCCACGCGCAGGTAATTGTCGGTGAATCCGCCTGATTTACCGTGGTTTACGTGCTCAATCAGCACGGGGCGTACCGTCCCCTCAAATGGCCGACTGAACTCTAAGAGGCTGCGTTGGCTCTCCTCGAGCATCAGCTCCAAGCGGCGACGCTTTTCCTCGGGGGCCACGACATAGTCAATCTCGCGGAGGGCGCGAGTGCCGGGGCGCTCTGAGTAGGGGAACACGTGGAGGCGCGAAATGGGGAGCGATTTGACAAAATTCAGGCTCTCCTCAAAGAGTTCGGGCGTCTCGCCGCGCGACCCTACAATCAGGTCCACGCCGATGAAGGCATGCGGAATCAGGCGGCGGATGCGGTGAATTTTCTCGGCAAAGAGCTTGGTGTCATAATGGCGGCGCATCAGGCTGAGCACCTGGTCCGACCCGGCCTGCAGAGGGATGTGGAAATGCGGCATAAAGCGCGGCCCGGCGGCCACGATGTCGATGATCCGGTCAGTCAGCAGGTCCGGCTCAATGGAGCTGATGCGGAAGCGCTCAATGCCTTCCACTTGGTTCAGGGCCTCGACAAGGTCAGAGAAGTCATGGTCCGTGTTATGGCCGAAATCGCCGATGTTTACGCCCGTCAGGACTATCTCCTTGCCCCCCTCGGCGGCCACGTTGCGTGCCATCGTGACGAGCTCTTCTATAGTGCCTGAGCGGGAGCGTCCGCGGGCCGCGGGGATGGTGCAATAAGAGCAGAAATAGTTGCAACCATCCTGAACCTTAAGGAAATAGCGCGTGCGGTCGCCGCGCGAGCAGGAGGGCATGAACTCGCGCAGATGGTTGGCCGGAACTACGGGGTTCATCTCCTCAATCAGGCCGGCGCAATAGTCGGCAATGCGCAGCTTGTCGTTAATTCCGGCCACGAGCGCCACTCCGGGGAGCGACGCAACTTCAACGGGCTGCAACTGAGAGTAGCAGCCCGTGACTATGATTTTTGCTTGCGGAAACCGGGTGTGGAGCGAGCGAATGAGCCGGCGACATTTGCGGTCAGCCTCGGCCGTGACAGAGCAGGTGTTGACGATGCAAAAGTCAGGCTGCTCGCCCGGAGCAATGCGCTCGATGCCGCGCGCGGCCATCAGTTGCGCAATGCTTCCGGTCTCAGCAAAGTTGAGTTTACATCCTAAAGTGGAGAAAAGAGCTTTACTCACTTACGAAGTTTTGAACTTTCAGGTTGGATATTTTAGAGTTGAAGTTGCCGGCTTGGGTCAGCGGGAAGAAGAGGGTGCGCACCTGCGCCATCTTGCGGTTGCTGCCGGTGTAAGTCACCCAGCGGATGTTAAGGTCGTCAACGAGCTTGTCGTTCACGTAGAGCTTGGTGTTGGTGTTGGTGCCGATAACTTTCACGTGGAGCTTTTCGCCGGGGCGGAGATCCTGGCGGAAGGTGTTGAGGTGACCTTCGCGGCTGAAGGCCATGAGGCCGCTGATGGGGTCAGAGAGCCAGAAAGTGGCGTTGGGGCTCTCAAAGAGCTTGGTGCCGAGGGCTTCTTGGGCGGCTTCGATGTCAAATTCGATGGTGAAGGGGTAGCCGATTTCCTCAATGGCCATTTTTTCGCCGGGGGTAACTACGGCTGCTTCAAGGACGGTCTTAGGCTCTAAGCCATACTGCGAGAGATAATTCACGCCGGGGGCCTCTGAAAGACGGGCGCTCTGGGCCTCAAATTCCTCAAAGGGGACGCTCACTTTGTTGGCGTTCCAGGTCTTAGCGGCCATGGTGGGGAGGGAGTGCATCACGCGGTGGTGGATGTCCTTGACGGTGATTCCGTTATTGGGGTGGTCATTCCACACGGCAAACATGCCGCCTTCGATCTGCTTGATGGTGTCGCCGGTGAATTCGATGCCGCCGATATTGGCCGGAGTCCACTTATTATAGAGCATCTTATTGTTCAGATAATCATAATAATAACCGGCTGCGGGCACGATGTAGACGTAGCCGTCAGGGATGGAAACCATGCGGTAGCCCTGCTTGATCATGTCGCGGGGATTGGCATAGCCGTTGCTCCAGCCATACATCAGCACTCCTTCGGACTGCACGGGGGTCTGGCCCTTGGCGTGGGTCAGCGAGCCCCAGATCAGCGGCTCCTTGCCGTGATTCTTGGTGAAAGTGATGTAGCGGTCAGTGAATGCGCGGAATTGCTCCATGGTCAGCGAGTCGCCCTGATATTCGTCGGTGCCGATATGGAAGCGGCGACCGGTAAACACGGGGTCTTCGCCGCCAATGTATTCTTCCAAGAGGGTTTCAAGGAATTCGTGGGTCTCGGGCTTGGTGATGTCGAGGTGGTCCTGGCCGTTGCGACCGGTGCTGGCAATTTCGGGTTTCAGGCGGGTGAAGGCCAGCGAGTGGGCGGGGAAGTCTATTTCGGGGATGATTTCAATGCCCTTGGTGGCGGCATAGGCGATCAGGTCGCGAAATTCCTGCTTAGTGTAGGAGCCGTCGCGGGCGGTGAGCTCGGGGAAGTTGCTGCTCTCCATGCGGAATGCGGCCTGCGTCTTGTCCCAATCGTCGTCGAAATAATATTTGAAGCCGTTGTCGTTGAGGTGGAGATGAAGGGTGTTCATCTTGTAGTAAGACATGGCGTCAACGAGCTTGTAGAGGTAATCCATGGGGATGTATTTGCGTCCGCAGTCAAGCATAAAGCCGCGCATGGCAAACTCGGGTGAGTCGGTGATGACGCCGACGGGCAGCGAGAGGTCGCCGGAAAGCTCGCTCATCTGCAGCAGGGTGCGGGTGCCCCAGTAGAGGCCCTGCTCGGTGGGGGCGGTGATGACCACTCCGGCGGGGGTCACGGTGATGGTGTATGATTCCGGATTAGCCTTCTTATTAGCTTTGATTTTCAGGGTGATATCGCCTTTTTGGGCCTTTTGGCCGGGGGCGGAAGCGATGGAAGAGCCGGTCAGGGTGGTGTAATCCTGGCTGAGCATTTGAGCTACGCGGGCGGCAGCTGCGTCCTTGCTATCGGTGACGATGCGCGAGGAGGTGGTGGGGGTGAAACGGCCCTCTCCGCCTTTCCAGCCGGACACTTCGGGCACGGTGAAAGGCTTGGCGTTGACGTCGGCCAACACGGGAGTTGCACAAACGGCGACACCGCAACAGATCACGGCTGCCTTAAGCATGGTTTTTGTGAAGCTCATATAAAGAAAATGATGAATGGTTTAAAAATTTCTCCACAAAGTTACGAATAAATATCGGAAGTTGAAAATGAATTGCCAATTATTTTACAAACCTCTGAGCGCCGCGCACGGTCAGAATCACCAAAAAGAGCAGCGCCGCAATCAGTAGCAGGCCGTAAATCTCCTTGCATGAGACGATTAAGGCCTGCGCCTGAGCCGCGTCGATGAGCGACATGTCCGGCAGCCCGGCGGTGAGCATGGTGAGGTTCTTGGCCATGACGTGGCGCAGGAGTTCGCCGATAATGGCCGGACCGAGCGTCGCGCCCATCACTGCCCCCGTGAAACCATTCACGACCAACGCCTGCGGAAACACCATGAAGGGCAACCCGCTTCGCACTATGGAGGTGAGAAACACAATGGAGATACTGACTGAGGCAAATCCGCGCATAAATAGCGGCAGGGCAAGCTGTTGCTTCTCAAGATTAAAGTCTATGTTGAAGTAAAACCACGCCAAATAAGCCGCTAAGAAAGCGAAGCCGATGATGCTCATGGGCAAATAGCCCCACTTGCGGCGCGCAAAAGTGACGTAAGTGAAGGCGCAACCGGCTAATATTCCGAAGAATACGTACCAGTTAAGGTCTATCAGGTTTGTCTCGTCAAAGCCGAGGATTGACGCCGCATAGGAATGTTCAATCACGTGCTCCGTGCCTAATAACGTGAAGAATATCAGGTTGATAACCACGGCAATTACTACTCTGCGGTTAGTCATGGCCGGCCAGGAGATGTAAGGATGCCGCAAATAGCCCGCGCGCACCAAGTTGATGGCCAAGCAAGCCAAGCCGATGAGCGACGCAACGCAGATTTCCCGCGACTCAAACCAGTCGTAAAAATCGCCGTAGACACACACGAAAGTGAACGCCATCATCACGGCCGTCCAGAGCGCACCGCCGAGCCAGTCGATGCCCAAAAGAGGGATAAACATGTGTGGGCGCACGGGCCGAAAAATGGTCAGCACAAGGAGCATCATCAGCGCCAATGCGCCAATCATGATCAGGTGCATCAGCTGCCAGTCAAGGTGAAAAGCCGAGTAAATGGCCGCGATGCCGCTCAGCTGAATCACGGACTCCACGATGAGGTAGACATAACAGAAAAACACCGACATGTCGCGCGTCGGCGTAAGCCAGAGCTGGATGGTGGAATTGCACGCAAAAGTGGCCTGCATGCGGAAGAATCCCGCAATCAGACAGGTCACGACCAAGACGGCCACCGAGTCCGTTATCGAGCAGATTATCAACGAGATAATCAACACGGCGGCACACACCAAGAGCTGCAAATAGGTGGAAAAGCGGAATTTGATGCGAAACATCACGGCGAAGTTGATTGCCAAGCCGATGAGCGAGGCATAACCCGCCATCAGGATATCCTCTTGCATCAATCCCGTAGTGCCGACCATGTCTGACGCCGCCGCAAGGTAGAGGCCGCCGGAAAACTGCACTATCAGGACGAAAAAGATGAATATCCAGGGCTTGAGCCGTGGTGCAACAAAATCTTTAACGTCTGGAATTTCAAACATTTACGTTGCCGTTTTATTTGATGACACATTCTGCATTCATTCCGGCGCGCAACTTGGCCATCTCCTCTGCGGAATTGGATTCGCTGAAACGGATGCGCACGGGCACGCGCTGGCGCACCTTGACGAAGTTGCCCGATGAATTATCATGTGGCAGCGGCGACAGGGCGCTACCGGTGGCCGACGAGATGGACTCCACCGCGCCCTCAAATGTCACTCCGGGGATGGCGTCGACCTCAATCTCCACGGACGAGCCCGGAGCGATGTTTTTCAGCTGTGTTTCCTTATAATTAGCGGCCACCCAGACGTCTCCGCTATCGATGATGGAGAGCAGCAGCTGGCCGGGCTGAATCAGTTGCCCCTCCTGAATATCCTTGCGGGAGCAGTAACCTGCACAGGGAGCGACGATTGCGGTGTAAGAAAGGTTCAGCTCGGCAGTCTCCACCACGGCCTGCGCAAGCTCGATTCCGGCCTCCGATTGCGAGATGCGGCTGCGGTTGACGTCGACCACCGATGACGTGGCCGATTTCTGTTGCGCCAAGGTCTGATAGCGTGCGCGTTTGGCCTCATAGTCAGTCTTAACGGCATCATATTCGCGGCGGGTCACGGCCTCCTGCTCCAAGAGCTTTTCATAACGATTGAGGTCGGTCAACGCTTGCTCCATCAATACTTTAGCCTCTAAAATTGAAGCATCACTTACAGCTACGTTGGCCGCCGCAGAGCTGACCGATTGGTTGGCCACGGAGTGTCCGGCCAAGGCATTTTGGAGCTCGGCCTTTGCGCGCATAAGGTTGAGGCGAAGGTCTGAATCATCGATGATCACGAGGGTGTCGCCCTTGCTGACGGGCTGATATTCACTGAAGCGGATTTCCTTGATGTAGCCTTGCACGCGGCTGTTGACCGGTACGATCTGCATCTTTACTTCGGCATTATCGGTAAATTCGCCGCCACTGAGATGAAAAAGGCGTGAGCAAATCCAGCATGCGGCGCCGATGATCACGAGCGCGCTGACGACGTAAGAAATCTGTTTTTTGGTACGGTATTTCATATTTTTCCTGACGTAAAAAGAAGTTTATAATAGCAATAAATAATGTTGATTTTGGCGTTAATGAGCTGCTGCTCAGCGTCAAGGCGCGAGTTTGCGGCATCGAGCATGTCGGTTATCAGCGCCATGTCGTTGCCGTAGCGCGTGGCCGTGGTCTGATAGTTGCGCAGGGCCAATTCCACGGCTTTTTCGCGTGAAATAAGCTCCTCATAGGCCTCCATGTATTTAATATGGTCGGCGCGCACCTCTAAGGACAGTTCCTCCGCGGCAGCTTGGAGCTCCTCTTGAGCTTTATGGGTGGCTACACGGCTCTGTGCCAACGATTTATTGGTCTTGAAGAGCGACGAGAGGTTATAGCTAACGCCCAATCCCACATACCAATAGCTCAGGTTGCGGTTTATCGGCGGCACTTCCACGAGGATAGGGCCATCCATGGTCCATCCGGCCTGCAGGCCGATTTTAGGGAGCCGCTCGGCGCGAGTCAGTTTTTCGGCTCGTTGGCTGATATTCAGGCCGGTACGCGCCAATGCTAACTGCGGCGAATTCTCCTCGGCGCGGGTTTGCCACCATTCCTCGCCCTGCTGCGGCAGAGATTGCGCTAATATGGTCGAGTCCGGAAGTACCTGAGTATCAGCGGGAAGGCCTGCCAAGGTGGTAAGATTGGTGTTGAGGATGTCGAGCATATTGCTGATTCTCACCTGCTCGAGCTCGATGTTGGAAATCAGCAACTCGTAGCGAGTAATGTCGTTGCGCAGGGCCGTGCCTTGCTCATAGCGGGCTTGCATGTCGGTCAGCACGCGGCACGCGGCGGTGAGGTTACTGCTGATAACTTTCTGAAGATTAGAGTATTTGTAGAGATTGAGGTAGATGTCCGTGAGCCGAAAGCGGATAATGTTGCGCTGCAGGTCGGCCGATTGGCGCGCGCCCGTGGCCTTAAGTTCGGCCATGCGGATGCCTTCGGTCAGTGCGCCGCCGGTGTAGAGCGGCTGATTGACGTTGACTCCGAGGCCGGTGCCGAGGTGTGGAATCGGGGCGCGTTGATAGTCTGAGAAGTCGCGTGCGGTGGTGAATCCGTCGCCTATGTAGCTGACAGAGAGGGAGGCGGATATGTCAGGCAGGCGGTTTGCGCGCGCCGTGGCAATGGCTTTTTCCGCTTTTTCAATGGCCGTGAGGGCCGGGCGGAGTTGCAAGGAGTTGGCCTCGGCCGACTCGAAAAGCTCACTCAAAGTGACCACCCGAGGCGACTGAGCCGAACACACTCCGCCGCTCAACAGGGCACCCAAGAGCAGCCCTGTGAGCAATCGATGATTGTTCATGCTGAAACTAATGAATTTATGTGATTAATGAAGGGGAAGGAGGGAGGAAACGACGGGAGGGCCGCTCAGACGCGAGCGGTGCTCTTCCAGCTTTCCAAATGGCCCCAGCGATAGATGCAAGGGGCTGAGTGTTTGTGAGATAACATAAATTATGCGGGCAGATTCTTTCTGAATTGCACTGCAAAGTTACGAAAAAATCTTGACAATTTAAAACATCCATATACCCTCAAATCATTAGGAGGGGTGGGGCCGGGAGGTGTAATTTTACTCAAAATCGGGTATTTTGGGGCCGGGAAAGTCGGCGTAACTTTGCAGTGCAAAAAATGACCCACATGAAAAAAGTTATTCTCACATTATTATTAGTGATTGGCGCGCTCACGGCGGCCGCGCAGGTCGACACCCTCGGCTATTCCCGCTTCCGCTTCGGCGGTTATGGCGAAATGCTTGGTCAGTTTATGGACTATGGCAGCAACCGCTTTGCGGGCACCTCGGAGGGGGCGCCTCGCGGCTATCGTGCGGCCGTGTCCATTCCGCGCTTCGTCCTCGCTTTTGACTATAAATTTAACTCCAAGTGGATTTTAGGCGCGGAGATTGAATTTGAAGCCGGCGGCGTCGGTTCGGCCGTAGAATTGGAAAATAGCGAGAACGGCGAGTATGAAACCGAGATAGAAAAAGGAGGTGAAGTAGCACTCGAACAATTACACATAACTCGCCTGATTCATAGAGGAATAAACGTGAGGGTAGGCCACTTGATAGTCCCCGTCGGACTGACCAACGCGCACCATGAGCCGATCAACTTCTTCGGCCCGACGCGCCCGCAGGCTGAGACCTCGCTCCTCCCCTCAACATGGCATGAAACGGGCTTAGAACTCTTCGGCTCCTTTGGTCGCGGATTCGACTGGCAGGCCATGATCGTGGCCGGACTCAACGCCAACGGCTTTGACCGCGATCAATGGATCATCGGGGGCACTCCCGGCTATTTTGAAGTGGATAATTTTACCTCCCCCGGCTATGTCGGCCGCCTTGATTATAGTGGCGTAAAAGGCCTCAGAACAGGCATTTCCGCCTACTATTGCCACGACACCGGGCGCAATTCCGATAAGGATCATTTCTACTCCTCCATTGGCCGCATACCCGTTTGGATTGCCACCTGGGACGCTCAATATCGCTCCAAATGGGTCACCGCCCGCGCCAATATTACCTTCGGCGGGGTAGGCAACTCAGCCGCCCTGAGCGATGCCAACCGCATGCTCTCCAATAAATCGCCCTACAGCCGACTTGTGCCTATTGCCAAAAACGCCTTTGGCGCCGGAGTCGAAGCGGGCGTTAACATCAAGAAATTCACGCCCTTTGCGCGCTATGAATACTATAATCCCCAATTCCGCGGTGAAAAGGGCCAGACCATGGACTCGCGCCTCGAAGTGAGCCAGTGGCAATTGGGTCTCAACTGGTTTGCGCTCCCTAATTTGGTAGTGAAAGGCGCGTGGGTTTCTCGCCAAATCGGCGGCGGAAAATACAATAGCGAAAACGAATTCCAAATCGGCATCGCATATATTGCCTGGTTTATTAAAAAGTAAATTATAACAGATTAGATATGAAGAAATTACTCTTATTTTCAGCTTTGGCAGTGGCGTTGACTGCCTGCAATGAGTCTAACGAGCCGAAAAAGGCCGAAATTGATAGCGCCGTGATTGATTACACGGCCGAAAATGCCGACGCCTGGGGCAACTACATGGTCCAAGTGAGCTCCCTGCTTAAGGCCGACGCGCAGACGCTGATTGACTCCTGGACCACCGGGGGCTATGCTGCGCAATTCAAGGCCTTGGCGCCGTTTGACTGCGTCGAGCAGATGATTGACGGGTGTGCCGACATCGCCAACGAGGTCTGCACCGCCAAGATTGGCGACCCCTATAACCTCTACCTTTCCGGCGACACCAAGCGCGCCCTCTATGCCGTAGAATCCTGGTATTCATGGCATTCCCGCGAAGATTATGCGAACAATATCCTCTCCATCCGCAATAGTTTCTGTGGCTCGCTCGACGGCACGGTTCACCCCGAATCGCTCGCCGCAATGATTGACCCCGCACTGAGTGCAGACGTCGCCACCGCCATTTCTGCCGCCGAATCAGCCATCTTGGCCATTCCGCAGCCCTTCCGCTCGAACATCACCTCCACTGAAAGTCGCATGGCCATGAACGCTTGCGCCGACCTCGAGGAAATCCTCTCCGTCAATCTCAAATCGGCCGCTCGCAAGCTCTCTGAGACGCAACTCCGCGCCATTGCTGACCGCTTTGTCGACGCTGTGGTGATTCCCACTTACACCGACCTTGCCGCTCGCAACGCTGCTCTGCATCAGTCAGTTACGGCCCTGCGCGACAATCCCTCCGACGCCGCTTTTGCCGCCGCCTGCTCCGCCTGGCTCGAAGCCCGCGAACCCTGGGAGAAGTCCGAGGCCTTCCTCTTCGGCCCGGTAGATGCTCTCGGCCTTGATCCGAACATGGATAGCTGGCCCTTGGACCAGGACGCCATTGTGCAAATCCTCTCCTCCGGCAATTTCTCCGGCCTGAGCGGCACGAGCGAGGCCGTGCAGAGTGTGCGCGGATTCCATACCCTCGAATTCCTCCTCTTCAAGGACGGCATGCCCCGCTTAACAATATTGAGTGAATAAATGAATGCAATAATCAGATTCTTGGCCGCGTCGTCGTCGCTGTTGCTGCTCTCGGGCTGCGACGACGGCGGCCTTGATTCGCTCTCCATCGAGATTCCGGAAGGGTATGAGCTCTCGGCGGGGACTTCGACGAATTTCCTCAACTCCTCCGTGGCCTATGATGCTGAGGCACCGTGGGTTAAGGGCGATTACCTGACGCGATTCGTGCGCGGCGACAGGCTCTATGACGACGTGCGCACCTCCTCCTCCGGCCAGGGCGGCGGCCTCGGTCCCGTCTATGCCGGATATTCCTGTGGCAGCTGCCATCGCAACGCCGGGCGCACTCGCCCCGGTAACCTTGAAGGCTCCGGAAATTACGGCTTTTCCTCTATGTTAGTGTACGTTACGCGCAGAAACGGCGCCTTTTTCCGCGATTATGGCCGCGTTCTTCATGACCAAGCGATCTATGGCGTCGAAGCCGAAGGAAAACTCAAAGTCGACTGGACCTACGAGCAATTCGCCTTCCCTGACGGCGAACCCTACGAACTTGCCACTCCGCATTACACCATCACCGACTGGTATGCCGACGACATAGCTCCCGAGGACCTTTTCTGCTCCGTGCGCATCCCCTTGCGCCACGTCGGCATGGGTCAGATGATGGCCCTTGACCCTACGGAAATCGAGGCCTTGGCCGCAAAGAGCAATTATCCCGAATGGGGCATCTCCGGCCGCTGCAACTACATCACCGAGCGCGGAGTGCGCCGGTTAGGACTGTCCGGCAACAAGGCCCAACACGCCGATTTGACCGTAGAACTCGGCTTTTCCAGCGACATGGGCGTCACCAATAGCCGCTATCCGGAAGAGATTTGCGAGGGCCAACTCCAAATGTCGCAAGGCTCGATGATGGGCCTGACCTACGATCGCCTCGACATCTCCACCGAAGATATGGAAAACGTGGACCTCTACATGCAGAGCCTCGGAGTTCCCGCGCGCCGCGATGTCAATGACCCGCAAGTGCGCCGCGGCGAGGCCGCCTTCTTTGAGGCGGGGTGTCACCTCTGCCATGTGACGACGCTCCACACGCGCCCGCGCGGCTCCACTCTCCTTGCGGGCACTCAGCTCCCCTGGCTCGGCAATCAGACCGTCCACCCTTACAGCGACTTCCTGCTCCACGACATGGGGCCTGACCTTGATGACCATTACCCCTCCGGACTCGCCGCCGGCAATGAGTGGCGCACGACTCCCCTCTGGGGCATCGGCCTGCAAGAAAAGGTCAATGGCCACACTTACTTCCTCCACGACGGGCGCGCCCGCAACCTCACGGAGGCGATTATGTGGCATGGTGGCGAGGGACAGGCCTCGCGCAACAGATTCAAAAACATGGAGGCCGACAAGCGTCAGGCCCTCATCCGATTCCTTCAATCATTATGAAAAAACTTCTACTTTCTTTCGCTTTAATTCTCAGTGGCTCAGTCGCTTCGGCTCAGTATGATTCAGATAATGGAGTGGTCTCCATTGCCGACGAGCGAGGGTTTATTTTCCAGTCCAAGAGCGGCGACTTCGTGTTCAAGCCTTACCTCTTGGTGCAGACGTCGGCCAATTTCAATTGGTATGACGACGCCGGCTTGGATCCCGCTTATAATCAGGACAATGTGGCCAACAGCGGCTTTGCCATCCCCTATGCGGTGCTCGGATTCACGGGCAAAGCCTTCGGGATTGTCAACTTCAATCTCTCCATCAATGCTGCCGGGTCGGGTGGGGCGATCCTCCAGCAGGCCTGGGCCGACATTTGCCCGCGCCCGGAGGTGGGGGTGAAGATCGGTAAGTTCAAAACTCCCTTCACTCATGCTTATCTGACCACTCTCGGCGAGACCCTTTTCCCCGTAATGCCCACGTCGCTAACTGCCTCAGTGATTATGCCTTACTCGCTCAATGCCGTCACTCCGCATATCGGCACGGGCTTTGACCTCGGAGTGGAGGTCCATGGCCTCGTGGCCAACCGCTTTGGCTATCAAGCGGGGATTTTTAACGGCACCGGCGCCAGCATTAATGTAGCCAACAAAACCCTCAGCGACGACTGGCACATCCCCTCGCTGCTCTATGCCGGTCGACTGACCTGGCAACCCTATGGCGCCATGCCGGCCACCCAGGGCGACCCGCGCCGACTGACCATGAACAAGATGCTCGTGGGCCTGAGCGCGTCCATGAACGTTGAAAGCGAAAATGAGAGCACCAACGACCTGCGCATGGGTTTGGAATGGAGCTGGGTGCATAATCGCTGGTACTTCGGCGCCGAGGCTTACTGGATGCACGTAGGCTTCACTCGCCGCCAGAAAATTGACCGCTCCTTCAACTATTTTGGGGGCTACGTTCAGGCCGGCTGGTTTTGCTCTGACCGTGTGCAAATCGTTGGCCGCTACGACCTTTTCGAGCGCAATTCCACCTCCAAAGGGGGCTTGCTGAACATGCCCGCCATCGGCTGCAACTGGTTTTTCCCGAAAATTAACCTCAAGCTCCAGGGCATGGCGCAATTTACCGGTCGCACCGGCCATGCCCGCCAAATGGACCGCGACGAGGATAACCTTGGCCTGGCCACATGGTCAGCCGTAATCATGGCTCAATATGCGTTTTAAGTGGATTTTGCCGCTCTTGGCCCTCTGCAGTTGCGACGAAGGGCGCATCTGGCCGGAGGAGGTTGCCGACTCTGCGTCCGAGGGGCTGACGGCGCGGGTGGAAATCGCCGATGCCGTCGGGGCCGACCGCTGGTTCAGCGGTTATTCGCTCGCCGTGGCCGGCTTTGCCCCCGGAAGTGAATATGCGCTGATTAGCAAGAATATAGAGCTCACGGAGGAGGGTTCGGCCTCGGTTGCGCTCACGGGGATTCCCGCGGAAGTGGAGAGCGTGGAGCTCTGCATCATTGACCGCCTGCGCCGACGCGTCGCCTCGTTTGAGTCCGTCCCCATGGCCTCCTCTGAGGTGACTCTCAGCTCCGTCGGCGCCGATTTTTCGCCCGAGCAAGTGATTCAGACTGAGGTGTTTAACACCACCTGCATCAACTGCCACGGCGGCGCCTCCTTCTCCGCCGCCGGACTGAACCTTACCCGCGGCCATTCCTTCGAGGAACTCATCGGCGTGACCTCCGTGAAAAATCCGCAAATGCAGCGCGTCTGCCCCGGCGACCCCGACCGCAGCCTCCTCTATCAAATTTTGGTCGGGCAGGACTCCAAGGAGTGGAATTATGACCATTCCGTGGAAATCACGGCCTCCGAGCGTTTGGATTTAATAAAAAATTGGATAATTGCGCAATAATGACACTGTCGAAATCGTTTTTTAAGATAATGAACAGAAATATCAGTCATATGACTTTATCATATAACGACGCTTTGGCCGACACGGCTCTTTGCGGCGACCAACTTCATTGCATTATTACCCCCTCTGCCGGCCTAAGGTATGCTGACCAGGTCCGCGCGGTTTGTGAGGCGATAAGTCATCTGGAAGAATATTATAAGATGACCCCGATTTTCAAGCGCTATTTCCTCAGCGACATTGCCAATCAGGCGTCGCTTTTGCCTGAGGATGAGCCTTGTGCGGTGTCCGTGATTCAGCAGCCGCCTCTAAATGGCAGCAAGGTCGTGGTGTGGGTGGTCATGGAGCGAGATGCCGACTTCCGGCGCGAGGCCGACGGCGTGTGGGCCGACTCCAAAGGGCGCATTATCCAGGGAGATATGGAGCCCGCCGGCGGCGATTCGGCCGAGGAGACGCGCCGCTATTTGCGCCGCTTTTCCGAGGTCTTGACCGCAAGAGGCGGCTCGTTGGCAGACCATTGTCTGCGTACATGGTTTATGGTCCACGACGTTGACCGCAATTATGGCGGAGTGGTGCGCGGCCGCAACGAAGTCTTTGCCGAGCAGGGACTTAAGGAGCATTTCATTGCCTCCACGGGCATCGGCGGCTCGCCGGAAAAGTCGCTCGTAGCCTTCAACGCCATTGCTGATCTTTCTGTTAAACCCGAGCAAATCACCTATCTGAAAGGGGCCTCACACCTGAATCCCACCATCGAATATGGCGTGGCCTTTGAGCGCGCCACTGCCGTGGATTATCCCGATTATCGCAAGGTCTACGTCTCCGGCACGGCGAGCATTGACAATAAAGGTCAGGTGGTTGCCGTGGGCGACATTGAGCGCCAAACCGAGCGGATGCTCGAGAATATTGAGGTCCTTCTCCGCGAGGCCGGCTGCGAGCTCACTGACGTGATGAGCTTCATCATTTACCTGCGCGATATTGCTGACTATGAGGCAGTAAAGTCGGTGTTTGACTATCGGCTTCCCTGCGCGCCAAAGGTGCTCCTTTTAGCGCCGGTTTGCAGGCCGCAATGGTTGGTGGAAACGGAGTGTATTGCCATTCGCCCTCATAATGCCTCGCGCTAAGTTGCTCCATTTGTCTCTGCTGCTGATGATTATCGGCGGCTGCTTGACGTGGCTCACCTCCGTGCGCGGTTCCGTGCATCTCACTCCCGGAGTGGAGATGCACGATTTTATCGACTCTGAGGGCGAACTGCGGAAGTTGCCTTTCTCCCTGACCCTCAAGGAGTTTCAGACGGATTATTACCCCGGCATGTCCTTCCCGCGCGATTTCCGCTCGATCCTGAGCGTGGATGGCCGCGACGTGGAGATTTCTATGAATAAGATTGGTCGCGTGGGCGCCTGGCGGATCTATCAGCAGTCGTTTGACGGCCGCGGCGGCTCCGTCGTGGAGCTGGTGCGCGACCCCTGGGGAATCCTTGTGGTTTACCTTGGATTCGCACTCTTTGCTATTGCCGGATTGCCGATGCTTTTCGGCCGTAAAGCCTTGTCTATTTGCGCGTTAACCGTTGGCCTTGGTGCCATGGCCGCGCCGATTAACGAGGAGCAGCAAGTGGTGTTCAATGGTCGCGTCGTGCCGTATGCCACCGTGGCGTCCGAGCTGACCTTCAAACTCACCGGCAGTCAGAGCGTTGGCGGCATGAACCCCTCGCAGTTCGTCTATTCGCTGATGGAGTATCCGCAGCTCTGGGCCGAAAAGCCGTTTTTGAAGACCAAGGCGGGTTATGTCTCCCCCGCGTCGCTCTATGACGCTGACGGTCAATACATTCCGCAGCTGAAATATCGAGGCGGCGAGGGGAAAGACGACGCCGAATTGCTACGCATCGACGAAAAAATCGCCCTCTTGGGTCAGCTTTGGCAAGGGGAACTCTTCACCCCCGCGCCGCCCGAAAGTCAGCGCTCGCAGGCCTCCATACGCGCCGAGGTGATTTACGTTAAGATTCAGCCCGTCAAGTGGTTTTTCATGCTTGTGCTGACCCTCGGATTGCTGAGCATGATATGGAGCCGATTGGCCCGACGTTCGGCCATTGAGGCCTTAGTTTTGGCTGCGGGAATCTTTGCATGGCGCTGGTGGATAGCGGGTTATTGTCCCGTGGTCGGCACCGGCCAGGTGATGTTTTTCACCTCCGTTTGCCTCTGTGGTTGCGCCGTCGGGGTGGGGCGCAAATATCCTTTTGCGGCGGCTCTGGCGCTCGTGATGGCCGGATTTACCGCCCTAATCTCCTGGCTCAATGTCAAAAATCCGTCAATGACGCCCCTGATGCCGGTGCTCAACTCCCCCTGGCTGTCGATTCATGTCTCGCTCGTGATGATTGCCTATGCGCTGTTAGCCATGGTCAGTTTTCTCTCCTTGGCGTCGCTTTTCCGCCGACGCTTCCTCGTTCCGGCGCAAAAACTGCTTCCCATCGGGGTCTATTTCCTCGGCCTCGGAATCATTGTCGGCGCTATGTGGGCCAACGTTTCCTGGGGCCGCTACTGGGGCTGGGACCCAAAGGAAACCGCCGCCCTGATAACCTTCATAGCCTATAGCCTCCCCCTCCACCAATGGATCAAACCCCTAAAATCCCCCCGCCCCAAAGCCATCTACCTAACCGCCGCCTTCACAACCATCCTCCTAACCTACCTCGGCGTCAACTACCTCCCCTCCCTCCACTCTTACCAATGAGGCGGGTTAGAGGGGTTTGATGAAGGAGCGGCGGCGTTTGTGTTGCTCGTAGTCGAAGTATTCCCATTGCGACTGGACGTTGGTGTTGGTTTCCAGCTCGGGGTTGGTTTCGGCGGCGATGAATCCGCATTTCTGGAACGACGGAATCATGTTTTCGAAGAGCAGGGCGTTGACTCCCTTGCCTTGATATTCCGGCTTGATGGCCACGAGCATCAGATCGACATAGTCGGTCTTGCCGAATTTCAGGGCCTTGAGGAGCGGATACCACCCGAAGGGAAGGAGTCGGCCGCGAGATTTTTGCAGCGCGCGGCTCAGCGAGGGCACGCTGATGCCTACGCCGACGAGGTTGTCCTCCTTATCAACAATCACGCAGACGCCGTCAAGGCGAATCAGCCCCAAGTACATGTCAATGTAATGGTCAATCTGGCGCGGAGTCAGCGGCGAATAGCCGTAGAGTTTGTCGTAAGCCTCGTTGATCACCTCAAACAGGGCGTGGCCATAACGTTCGGCAAGGAGCTTGCGCGAGGTCAGCTTGACCGTGTGCAGGCCGAAGCGCTTGCGCACAATCTCGGCCACGCGGCGCATCTTTTCCGGTATCTCATCAGGCACTTTCACCAAGAATTCCACCCAGTCGGCCTCTTTTTGGAAGCCGAGGCGCTCCATGTGTTTGGGATAGTAGGGGTAGTTATAAATCGTGGCCATGGTGCCGAGGCGGTCAAAGCCTTCAATGAGCATTCCTTCATAGTCCATGTCGGTGAATCCGAGCGGACCCACGAGGTGGTCCATCCCTTTTTCGCGTCCCCAGGCGCTGACCGTGTCAAACAGGGCGTCGACAACTTCCTCGTCGTCAATAAAGTCGACGAATCCGAAGCGGGCATCCTTGCGGCCGGTGCGCTCATTGACCGTGGAATTGATGATTCCGGCAATGCGGCCCACGGGTTTGCCGTCGCGATAGGCCATCCAGCAGCTACATTCGCAGAAGTCAAAGGCCGGGTTGCCTTCGGGGCGCAGGGTGTTGACGTCGTCGCTGACCAACGGGGGCACGTAGCAGTCGTTGTCTTTGTAAAGGTCAATGGCGAAGTCTACGAATTTGGTGAGTTCCTTCTTTGTGAGGGGTATCTGTTTAATTTCTACTGACATGGTCTTTTAGGGATGATTGGTTACGATGACGGCGGCGAGGGCGGCCACCATGAGCGTCAGCGCCGTGATGATATAAATATAGAAGCGTGAGGTTGAGCCGCCGTGGAGGGCTACCTGGAGCTGCTGCACCGTGCGGTAAGGGTTCGGGCCGACGCATTTTTCGGCCACGGAGCGCAGATGGGGGTTCGGCTCGGGGCAGGCATCGAGAGCCTGCAGAAGGACGTGGCCAAAGTTACGGATATCTTCCGTAGTGTCAGCCACTTCCAACACGTTTTTCTGGTCAAAACCCACGTCGATGAGCTTGAGGTTGCGAATCTTCTCGGTAAAGATGATCGACGAGGCCTTGATCGGGTGGTGGACAATATGGTTGGTCTGGATGTAATCAATGGCGTCAGGCACGCAGCGGGCTATTTTCTTGACGATATCCTCGGTCACTTCGCCGCGGGCTATGAGCTTTTCCAACGAGTCGCCATAGACGTCGTCGGTGATGATACACATGCCCAATCCGGGCACCTCCTCTAAGTCATTAATCATAATGATATGGGCGTGGGCGAGGTTATATCTCACCTCAAACTCGCGGTTGAGCATGGATTGATATTCGGGGTTGTCGCGATACTCAGGTTTGAGGGTTTTGAGCATCACCCACTTACCGAACTTCTTGCCGGTGTAGACGTCATAGAAGTCCTCGCTCCATTCGGGCAGGAGCTCCAGCTCGGTCCATTTGTCCTTAGGGTCTGTCATATGTTAGGGGGAGGGAGTATGGGGATTTCGCGGTCAATGCTGGAATCCAGCGATATGAGGGTTTCGGTGCCGGTCACTCCGGGAATCATCTGGATGCGGTCGTTGAGCAGTTGCATCAGGTGCTCATTGTCGCGGGCAAAGAGCTTGATGAGCATCGTGTAAGGCCCGGTGGTGTAATGACATTCAACCACTTCGGGGATGTTTTGCAGATGAGGCACGGCGTCACGATACATTGCGCCCCTTTCGAGGTTCACGCCAATGTAAGTGCAGGTGGTGAATCCGAGGAATTTCGGGTTGACGTTATAGCCGGAGCCGGTGATGACGCCCAAGTCGATCATCCGCTGGATGCGCTGATGGATTGCGGCACGGCTGACGCCACATTCCGCGGCGACATCTTTTGAGGGTATTCGCGCGTTGCGAATGACGATGTTTAATATCTTTTTGTCTAAGGAATCAAGCAGTTCCATAATGTAATTCATAAAAAAACGTTGCAAAAGTAGCTATTTTTGCTGACTTTTGCAACATTTTGCTCAAAAAAATGATGTTTTGCCTAATTTTTTTTAGTCGGGGAGGATGACGGTCATTTGGCCATTGGCCTTATTGACCATGTACATGGAGTTGGGGGTGACGATGGCCATGTGAGAGCCAAAATCGTGGGCCCCGCAGATGCGCTCAATCTCAATTGACTTCAGGGGTCCTTCACCCTTAAGGAAGGTCAGGCGGTCGCCGTCGAAGTCCACAAAGGGGGAGTCGATGGCAAAGTCCATCAGCTCGTGCATGTTGCGGTCAGCAACCACATCGGCGTTGGCGGGCAGGGAGTTGTATTTGTCAAAGATGATATTTACGAGATCAGTAGTAATCATAATATTGTAAGTTTTAGTGTTGTTAAGTTCGTTGTTTCGTTCTTTCGTAGGCTTAACAAGCCCCCTCGGGGAAAGGTTTGTGTTGTTACAGCTTTGTAACATCTTTTTGACTTCTTTGTATCAATCCGCCCCTTTTTTAACAAAACTTAGTAGGTAATGGTCAGGAAAAACTGGAAATTGATGCCCGGCATAGGGTGGCTCAGCACCGACATATAGTCCTCGTTAAAGAGGTTATTGACGGCAAATTCCATGTGCAAACTTAGCGGTTTGAGGCGCAGCGAACGGCTCAGCGAGACGTTGCTCATATAATAAGGAGGGAGGTAGCCGGTCAGTGTCGGCGAGTCGGTCGACATGGTGTAACGCCGCGAATAGTGGTTCCACTTATAAGTAAAAGCCCACTTTCGCCAGCTCAGTCGCCCAATAACCGAGGCCGAAACGCGCGGCTGATAGGGCAGCTGCCGACCAATGGAGCGGTCGGCCTCCGAAACCGGGTCGCCTTCATTAATTGAGGGAGTCCAGCTCCAGGAGCCGCTGAGGTCTAAGAGCCAGTCTTCATTTGGGCGCCAGAGGAGGTCGGCCTTGGCTTCGAGGCCGTAAGAATGTACGCGCTTGACGTTTTTAGGCGAAAAATAGCCGCGCGGCGTCGGGAGCCAGAGAATCCAGTTGTTCACGCGGTTTTCAAACCATGTCAGGGAGCCGGAAAGGTGCACTTGGCGGCTGAGAGGGAGGGAGAATGAGGCGCCGAAGTCGTAGTTAAACCCCTGCTCATCTTTGAGTTTAGGGTTGCCGCCGGGGAGGAAATAGAGGTCGTTTAGGGTGGGGACGCGATGGTTTCGCGCCGCCGAGGCCTTGAGGGAGAGGTTTGAGGGCTGGTGGATCAGGAAGTCGGCAAAGAGTGCCGGAGTAAGTGGCGCAAACCGTTGGCCGACAAGGTTTTGCCGCAGTGTAGCGCCGACTCCCAAGCGGCTGAGCGGCTGCCAGCGGGCGGTTGCGGCAAGGGAAAGCTCCGGGCGCGAGCGGTCAAATCCGGCTCCCGTGAGCAGGTCGCGGGAGTTGACAAAGTTATCCTCAAAGGTCAGCGAGGCGTTGAGCAGCAGATTGTTGCGCACGAAGAAGTCGGCCTCCACAGCCGCCGAGAGGGAGTTTTGGCGCGAGCGCGTCTGCGCCATGCTGACGTTCATTCCCGCGGCCACTTCCCGCTTGTAGTCATAGCGGCGCAGGGCGTTTTCATAGCCTATGCGGGCCTTTAACTGCCAGTGATTAAGTGGGATAGACATTGAGGCCGTGGCGCGCAGTGTGCGCTCGCGGTTGAGATTCAGAAACTCCGAGTCGGCGCCATAGTCAGTGGTGAGCATCGGCAGATGTCGCCGCAGGTTGGAGTACCACACGGCCATCTCCAATCGGGAGCCGCGAGTCGACGTGTAATAGACCTCCTGCATCAGGTGGAGGTCGGCATACGCGCCGCTGCGGTTGCGCTCCCGCGGGTGATATTGACCCACGATATTATGGTCTGAGTCGTAGATATTCAGCTTTTTATCGTGGTTGGTAAAGGGATAGCGATTGGGCGACGAGGAGAATTTCGCGCGGGTTTTGAATTGCCAGCCTTTGGTGGCGTAACTTAGTTTGGCAAACTCGTCGAAGGCCCAAAAAGAGCCTACTCCCTGAGAGTATTGCGCATGAAATCCGTCGGCATCGTCGGCCGCGGTGGCGAGGCTGACGGCGCCGCCCAACCCGCCGGTACCGATGGCCACGGAGGTGGCGCCGTGGCTCACGTCCGCGCGGTCAATCAGAAAGGAGGGGATGGTGGAGAAATCGGTCATGCCCGACATGGGGCTGTTCAGTCGCAAGCCGTTCCAGAGCACCTGAGTATGAGCCGCCGAGGTGCCGCGGATGCTGACGGTGGAGAGGGTAGCGCGCCCATGATTTTTGACGAAGAGAGCTGTGTTAAATGCCAATATATCAGCCATTGAGAGCGCCGTGTTCTCCTTTAAAGCCATGGAGTCGAGGCGAGTGAGCTGCGAGCCTATTTGCGTCAGCGGGCGCCGCGCCGTCACCGTCACCTCATTGAGGCTCCGGGGCGACTGGCCCGAGGCGGTCAATGCCGCCAAAAGCAACGTAAACAGGGCTAATCTCCTCATTTCCAGCAGAAAAATGTGGGTGTTACCCCGGCATAAAAGTGACTGATAAGCTCGCCGGAGGACGTATAGCGGTAAATCATCCCCGGCTGCTGATAATCTATGGCATCAGCAAGGTAAATCTCGCCCGACTCGGGCTCAACCGAGAGCGCATAATATATGGTGCCGCGCGAAGGAATCAGCGGCTCGGAGGGTAGGGCGGTGGCAGTGACGGGCATGGACATCACGTCGTCGTTGAGCCAGTAGAGCGTCTGCCCGTCGGGGCTGAGAGTGAGGCCTCGAGGGGTGTCGCCCGGGGTAAAATCAAGGCGAAAATCCACGGTCATGGTTGCGGCGTCAATGCGGAACAGTGCCGGTGTTTCCCAGCCCGTGGGCGAGCCGTCGTAGCCGCCGTCGGTGATGGTCCAGAGCTTGCCGTTGGCGTCGATTACTAACGAATTAGGTTGCAGTCCCACAGCGACTTGCGCATCGACCACGTCCCGCTCCGAGTCGATGCGGATGATACGGTTTTGGTAGCTCCAGCAGTTGCAGTAGACGTATTTTCCCCGCTGGACCATGCGCTCCGTTGACCCCACTGACGCCTCCATGCCCGGCACGTCAATGGCCCCGGTCACGGAGTAAGTCTGCGGGTTGAAAATCAGGATGCGGTTGTCCCAAAGCTGGGTCACGTAGGCCTTCTCCGGCGAGATGAAATGCACATAACGCGGCGAAGTCAACCCCTCAACGCGCCCGGTTTCGCGCAGCGTGGTCAGGTCAATTGCAAACACTGCGTGGGAGTTATTGACGGCAATCCAGCCGCGATTACCGCCGATGGTCATTGACTGGGCTACGTCGCCGAGTTTCATCCCGTTGGCGCGGTAAAATACTTCGTTTTCCACCCGGTCCGTAGCCGGGTCATAGAAGCTCAGAGTGGCGTTGCCATACTGGAAATTGCCCTCGCAGACAATGAAAAGACCCTGCGGCGGGCAGGAAAATTCTTCCTCCTCGCCGTAGTCCCAGCGCATGCACCCCGTCAGGAGCAGCATGCCGGCAATTATAACTCCTTGAAGCCGCAAACTTCCGTGGATATTTCGCCGAGGGCGCCCGCTTGGGCATTGACGGCGGTTTGCACTTTGATGAAGTCAACGGGCGCGCTAAGATGGAATTCCGTCCATTGCTTTTGGGTGTCAGAGCCGGAATTATCCACGTAGCCCCAGGGGTAAGGCTGGTGGTTCCAGCGGCCGTTTTCCTCCACGGAAAGTGAGGGGAGGAGAGTGCCGCTCAGGGTGTAGGAGTCGGCCGCGATCCATGCCGGATAGTAATAATCTTGCTTATGGAAGGAGGGAACGTAGGCAATCTCGCCGCTATTGCCCTGATTATCAGTCCATTTTACAGGGCTTTTCGGCTCGGCGGGGCGATAGTAGGTGATTTGATAGTTGGCGATGGTGCCGGCTTCTTGGCTGTGGGGCAGTTCAACCCAGACGCCGTCGTCGGGCAGGCCGTTGCCGTTTGCGTCGGTCATGGCGTAGACTATTCCCGGCTCGTTGGAGCCCGCGAAGTTGTTGCCTTTGATGGCGAAGTTTTTGACGCTGTGGCCCGGGTCAAAGATGATGTATCCGCCGAAGCCGCCTAAGGAGACGAATTTTTCCTCGGCGAGGCGCTCTTCGGCCCAGAGGATAGCCTCTTCGGGGGTGGTGGCGGTCATCCCTTCGTTGATGAATTGGCCGGGCGCAGGAGTGTAGTTTAGCACGCGAAATTCGCCGCGCTCGCGCCCGGATTCGGTCGGGTCATCCGTGCTGCAAGAGGCTAATAGGACGCAACCTAAGGCTAAAAGGAGGGTGGATTTTTTCATGTCTTAGCGAATGATTTTCAGGAGTTCAGAGCCTGATTTGATGAGGTAAACACCGGCGGCTGCTCCGGAGAGGTCGAGGCGACCGGATTCGGCGGAGGCAACGAGGCGACCGGCGCAATCATAGGCGGCAAGAAAGCCGTCGGCAGTGGCTACGCATGAGGCGGCGTCATATTTCAGCGACGAGGTTTTGGCGGCTGAAATGGATGCTGCGGGGGCGGTTTCTGCTGTGAGTTTGTCCATGGCGAAGTAGCAGGGGGTGTTGATGCCCCATTCGCCGGTGTCGGTACTGTTCATGGTGAAATAGAGCTGATTGACGGCACCTAAGGAGCTGAGGTCCACGTACTTCCAGCCGCGATTGATGGTCAGGTCGGCGTCGGCATATGAGGCCAAGGTCACTTCCACGGTCTTTTCATTTTCGGCGGCGTCGACGCCATGGATAATGAGCGTCAGGCGGTCACCGTTGGTGAATTCGCGGCAGAAGTCATCGCCCTGTTCCACGGTGTAATACGTATAACTCGTCAGGTTGAAATATGCGCCTTTGACCTCGTGGGGCAGTCCGTCAGTAAAGGTCAGGGAGCATGCTTTTTCGCCATAATAGGGACCGTAAAAGCCTACCAAATAGGGCATTGCGGGGCTGATTTCGGCGGGGAGAACTAATCCGCCGGCGGCCATGTTGGAGAACTGGAATTTCACCGGGTTTTCGCGCATGGAGTTGTCAGCCGAGTTGGAGGCCGTGAAGCCGTTCCAGCTCATCCATTCGCTGTTGGCGGCATGGCTCATGCGGAAAATTTGCGACTCAATGACCGTGGCGGCGTCATTGTAGGTCTCGGTCCAGGCGCCTGTCTCGGGGCTGAATTCAAGGGGAGTGGTCGACTTTGAAAGGTCAAGTACGGTGACGTCGGCGGCAGCCGTGGCCGTCAGTGCGCAAGCAATGAGTGATGAAAAAATCAGTCGGTTCATGTTGGTTTATTGTTGATGGTTTATTGATATTTTAGACCATACGGGAGAATAAACCCAACTCTGAAGCCGAATCGTTGATGCCCATAATCCCGCAGGCATTACACATTATATATTATAAGGGGGCAGCAGGTTTTCTGACTCGTCCCGGGCGAGGCCAACTCCTTCTCAAGGACGCGCATGGGTCCTCAATGGCTAATGTTGACCGCCCAAACATGGGGGACTTACAGCAGCGGGTACTGTTCCGGATTCACACCGGATTCCCTACACTGCACCTTATTTTCACCGCAAAGTTAATACAATCCGCGGGGATTACCAAATTTTTCTTCAAAAATTTGGTGTTTAAAGGTTGGAGTGAGTTCCGCCGAAGTGGATGCGGTTCATTTCCATGGGGGTGAGGCGCGTGGAGGTTTTGAGGTTAGGCTTGGGGATTTTCTTCATGGGAGGGGATGGTTTTGATGAGTTTCACGATGAGATGCAGACTGAGCACGGCCACTACGTAGACGCCCATGAGGACGATTAGGTCAAAGTGGAGCGGCAGAATCTTGGCGGTGAATCCAGCGGCAAGATAGCAGCCGAAGAGCGCCCAAAGCGTGGCCTGGACCCCGACGCAGAGCGTGCACCAATGGCGAGCTACGAACTTCTGATAACTTATTGACCAGATGGTGTAAGGCAGGCAGAGGATGTTACAAAGCGCCAATGCCGGCCATAAATGGGGGAAAATCAATAACGTAGCTAACGATACGCCGAAATATCCGAAGCCCACTTCGCTCCAGGAGAACACGCCGAAAAGCTTTGATGCACCGGAGGTGGTGATGACGTCGCAGCCGCCTTTGTCGAGGATGCCGCAAACGCGCTCAGACGTTGACGTGTGTATTCCTAAGCTCTTCTGCATCAGCATGTAAGAGAGCCAGAGTCCGAAGAGATTGAGCAGGACGGCCAACGTTGTCCAAACGCTATGGCCGAGTCCTCGGGTGATGAAGAAATAGCCAAAAATGGCCACTGCGATGACCGCGAGGGCGTAAACTGACAGATTTTCAATCGTTTCGCTCAATTTGTGTGCCCGATAGTCGGGTTCGGCCGATTTCTCGTCGGGAAAGGCCAAAAGGACGATTCCGTTGAGGTCGTCAGCCTCTTTGACCGGACTCTCCACGACCACGAACACCCCGTTCTTTTTCTGGGCAAGAAAGGGCGGGGTGAGGGCGGCATAGTCAGCCGGGTCAGTGATTTTCCAACCCTCGGACTCAATTCCATAGTCTTTAAGCAGATGGGTGAGCCCGAATAGCGACTGGAAAGTCATTGACCGGAACTGTGCGTCAGAGTATTGGCGCGTGTGAGGCACCTCCAACGCCGTCAGAAAATCGGAAAAAACTGTTGATTCTCCTTTCATCAGATATAGCTGTCGACTTTGTTGAGGAGGCAATTGCCGTCAATCTCGCCGCTGTGGCGCCAGACTTCGCTGCCTCCTTTGTAGATGATAAACGTGGGCACTCCGCTGACCTCTTCGGCATCGGCGGCCTCTTGATTTTGGTCAATATCGAGCTGGATGACCGTTGCGCGGCCGTCGAGCAGTTCTTTTATTTGGTCGACAATCGGGGCCATTTTTTTGCAGTGAGGGCACCACGTTGCGTAAAATTCTACCATTACTACGTTAGTCTGTCTGATTGCTTCGTCGTAAGTCATGATTCTATGTGTGTTTTTGATAGTTTGACATTAATTCAAAATCTAAACGCCTCCCGCCTCCTAAAAGTTTTGATGACCGAACCAAAATAACCCTCTGAGGCGTTATAAATGCATGGAAACACTTTATACATTAAATAACGGAATTACTATTCCCTCCATAGGATTCGGGACCTACAAACTTCCCGACGATGAGAAGACCACGGAGATCGTTCGGCAGGCCGTTGCCGACGGTTATCGCAACATCGATTGCGCGTCATATTACGGCAACCAGAGCGCCATTGGCCGCGGAATAGCCTCTTGCGGGGTTGATCGCCCGGAGCTTTTCGTCAGCAGCAAGGTCTGGAACACTGACCGCGGATATGACTCCACACTTCGCGCATTTGAACTTACCCTCAAAGAGTTAGGGTTGGATTATCTTGACCTCTACCTTATCCATTGGCCGGCATCACCTGCGCAGACCGACCGCTGGGAGCAGATAAATCGCGAGACCTGGCGAGCCATGGAGCGCTTGGTCGACGAACACGCCGTGCGCGCCATCGGTGTCTGCAACTTTCTTCCGCGCCACATTGAATCGCTCCTCGCCAGGGCCAACATCCTCCCGGTAATCAACCAGATAGAGTATCACCCCGGGGAGATGCAGGCGGAGACCGTAGACTTTTGCCGCAGCCATCAAATCCTCATCGAGGCCTGGTCGCCACTTGGCCGCGGACGAATGTTTGACAACCCCGTGCTCCAATCCATCGCCACTAACCATGACCGCACCGTCGCCCAGATAATTCTCCGCTGGGAACTCCAACACGGCGTGCTCCCCATCCCCAAATCGGCCACCCCGGCGCGCATCGCCCAAAACTTCGCCGTCTACGACTTCACCCTCACTCCAGCCGAAATGACCGCCATCGACGCCCTCAACGGCCAAGACCCCGCCTCCCTCTCCCCCGACACCATCAATTTCTGATCCCCCCCAAAAAAGATTGGAGCAATTGGAGCAATTTGAGCAATTGGGAGGGGCTGGGATTTGGGCTGCGGTAAGTGGTTAGGAGAGTCGCGGATAATTCTTATAAGTCTTATAAGTCTTATAAAAGTTAGGATTGGTCGCGCCGGTAGCGCGAGTGAGGTGGGGTGTCTCGCAGCCCGGCTTTTTGTCGCGCGGTTAAAAATGAAAAAAAATTCGTAACTTTGCAGAACTTTAATTTTTTTTATTGGGTATGAAAGAATTACTGAATAGATTATCGGCTCATAAGTCTGCTTCACAGTCACGTTGGAGAGAAAAGGCTTTGGAGCGTCGGGAAAATAAGGAATGGCTTCGTTATTCTCAAACGATAGCCATGATGATGCTTGACCGAATGGAAGCGTTAGGGCTTACGCAGAAGGCCGTGGCTGAACGGATGGGCTGTTCGCAGCAATACATCTCGCGCGTGCTAAAAGGCACAGAGAATCTCAGCATAGAAACCATCGCCAAGATAGAGTCGGCGCTGGACCTTCAGATTCTCGAACCGGCCTTTGTGCAACGCTAATCGCACTCAACAAAAGGCCCTTGGATTGTCTTCAATAACCTAAAAAAGGGATGTTCGCGCTGCCTGAAGTAATACGCCGAAAAGAATCACAAAATAAAAGAACATACATCTGTTCATAAGATAGGCATATAATTTCTACGTACGATAATAACATCCAGATAGTTATTCTTAACGACGTCCATCGTAGTAACCATCCTCGTAGCCCTTTTTATAGGCTTCATCCCTTACATCTTCATATGGGTCATAATATGATTCTTGAGATTTTCGTTCTTCCTCCATTCTCTTCTCATCCTCTAAAGAATGCGGAGCATCGAAATTATCTCGATGCCATGTCGTGCCCTTAGTATCAGTATAAGAACCAATAGGCTGATGAGTAACTGGTGCAACCTGCTCTTGTTCCTTTTTATCCTTATTAGAATCAGAGCAAGAACTGAGAAATGCCAAACCTATTACAAGACTCAGCATCACTTTATGATTAATAAAATTACACATAAACATATATATTAGTTTTTTGCAAAGGTAAGACATTTTTTTTAAAGGACAAAATTTTTGCATTCAATTGCCTCGATTGCATTCAATTGTGTCAATTGCATTCAATTGCGTCAATTGATGGGAATAATTAGCCAATGCGGAAGCGGCCGCCATTTGTGGAGGTGGGTTTCATGACCCCGCAGCAAGCCACGGGGTTACCAATTGCCTTAGCCGCCCTCCGACAGCTGGTTTTGTCGCGCGTTGGGTACCCGTGGGCGTGTGACCTATCCAGTTAATTTGTTATTATTAAGGGAACGGCATTAGGCGAGGGCTCTCTCATAGATGAGGATTTTGTCGTGGTCGACGGTTTTGCGGGCGAAGTCTTTGAGGCCGTTGTTATCGACGAGGTCAACGGGGCGGCCTAAGAGGTCGGTTAGGTCCATGAGGTATCCGCCCATTTTGAAAAGGGAGACTAAGCCTTTGGAGTGATCGTAATCAACCAAAATGTCTATGTCGCTTTCAGGACCTTCTTCGCCGCGGGAGCAAGAGCCGAAGAGCCAGGCGCGAATGACCGGCTTGTCCTCAAAATAACCCTTTATGGTGGGCAAAAGGTCAGATATGCTTTTATTAATCATAATTTGAACGCTTTTTATATTGCAAAATTACAAAATATTCTCCTTTTTCGCAATTTATTTATTAATTTGCTTGATGGGGAGTGTTCTAAGTCTGATTGTTGTATTTGTATGTTTTACAATTAACGGAGTTTTCATATCGTGCATGTATTACGTATTTTGCAAATTATCTAAAGGACGTTTAACATATTTTAATACATTGTGTAATTGGCTGTTTAATAGTGTTTTGTGTATATCAACTTGGGATGTAAATGTTTCTGTTATTGATTGTTTCTATAAATAATGAATACAATGTTGAGAAATTTTTTTAACTTTGCACTTGGAATAGTTTATACTGTTCCAAGACATATTGTAAAATAAGGAGCGTATTGCTTATTCTTGTGTTAGAAAACGTAGGAAATTTTCGAAGATGCAAGGAAGCAAGCGGTTCTCACGCCATAGGCGTGGGCTGCTGATTCCACATCTTCATCTTCTGGTTTCCTACGACCATCTAACAGAGGTGTGGTGATTCAGTCCACGTTCTTTTTATGTTTAATTCTCACGGGGCTGAGTGAGAACCAATATACCTATGAAAGTATATAAATTAGTCCTAATGTTCGCTGTTTTGGCGATATTGAACTCATGTGCCGCAATTCGTTTTGGTCGGTCAACCACAGTGACCATTGAAAGCGGCCATTCCGGCGACGTTGTTAACATTCTTGCGATAGGTCCGAAGAAAGCTGAGGAGTTGCAACAGGTCACTTTGCCATATAAGTACAAAGTGCGCCACAATAACTTACCTCAAAGAGTAGATATATTTTCGGAAAACTATATTTACGAGCCATTTACAATTGGAGCGATACATAAGGGGAAAAACACTGCTTTATGGTTAAAAGCAATGGGGGGCACTTATGGAGGAGCTTTCAGTATTCTTGGAGTATCATTTACAGCTTTAGATGCCTCGGATGTTGGGTTGCCAATGCTTGGTGCCGCATTAGCTGTTGGAAGTGGACTAATTGCCTTAGGATGTACGGCTGAAACTGACCTTCCGGATAAGAAGGTATATTCCACTATTTCTATTCCGGTGGATTCATTAAATGTGTTTAGATTACAAGATTGGTATATCAAAAAGAAGGCTATTGAGGATGTATACTCTTTGTTAGCTAATGGGGATTACAAGCTGTCTAAAGCTAAGGCTTCATATTTATTGGAATCGGAACCAACAGCCGAACTATATTATTTAAGAGGGATTAGCTCGTATTACTTAGGTAAAAATAAAAAAGCTTTGGATGATTTGTATGAATCTAAATACAGATTAATTTCTGATATTAACCCTGGATTGCTTAATGAAGTTGTAATATGTATTAATGACATTGAGCAATCTAATGCTATAAAAAAAGAGGAACGTAAAAAACTTTGGTCAGATATTGGTGGTGCCTTATTGCAGGCCGGTGTGGGTGCATATAGTGCATATCAAGAAAATAAACTTGTTAATTATAGATTGAGTCATGGAATGACCGCAAGTGGGGTGGTAGTTGACGCTTCTAAACTATCTCAAGCTGATTTGAATAACATGGTTGATCCTGCAATATTCGATCCACATTACGCTATTAAACAGGTAATGTCACAAGAACAACAGATGTATCAGGAATTTTGTAGATATAATAAAAAACCTGACGGATCCAATTATACGCTCGATGAATATCGATATTTGAGTGCTCAGGCAATAAGCTATGCCAAGGAGCAAGGTGTTGATATACTTGCCGAGCAGAGGGAGATTATTTCTGATCAGCAAAAGCAAATGGAAGAGAATAGAAAATGGGCAGATGAACAGAGAAAGAAGGATAAAGACAACTGGTTTGCTCACTATGGCTATGTAAATCAAACTATGTCGGATATCTCATCAGGTTCGGTATCTGTTTCATCATATGACTCAAACTCAAATGCTCAGACTATGGGTTCTTCTAATTACGTGACAAATAATGTTAGTAATATTGAAAGTAAAGAAGAGGATCAAAGCAAACTTGATTCGAGGCAGCAGTTCAAGTCTACTCCTGTAAGTAGCGAGGATTATCATAAAGTTAAATCCGTGACGCTCTATATGCGAGATGGTAGTCAAGCAAGACAGATGAGTAGCATGTCTGCTGAATTGTATAAAAAAGGAGGACAGCTATTTGTGAAAATTGGAAATAAGTTCTATCCTCGAATGTATCCCAATTGGCAGCGCTTTCAACATGCAATTTTTTATGGGGATAAGCAACTTTATTTCAATGACTAAAAAATTTTATTAAAAATGTGGGAAATTTTTTGTGGGGTTGAAATTTTTTTGTAACTTTGCGCCCACGTATTTGTAATTGATTTAGTGCAATG
>CAZLMV010000002.1:0-11079 GCA_964560625.1 uncultured Bacteroides sp.
GGCGGAAAAGTACTTCGTAATCCTTATAATTCTCGCGCAGCATTTCCTCATAGGCCTGCATCACGGCGCGATTGAAGTCGGCCGCTTGGGGAGCCTGGGCAAAGGTTCCGGCAGAGAGGGCAAGCGCCAAGAGGGGAGTGATGAAATAGCGTTTCATATGTTATAATTGGTTGATTATTTGAATAGTAGAGGCCGCAAAGAGTGCGGCGGTTTCGGTGCGCAGGCGCGTGTCGCCGAGGCTCACGGGGACGAATCCGTGGCTCAGGGCAAGTTCGACCTCGGCGGGCGAGAAGTCGCCCTCGGGGCCTATGAGGATGCAGACGTCGGAGCCCGCCCGGAGTTCGCGGCTGAGCAGGCGGCGCTCCACTTCGTCTGAGCAATAGCAGATAAAGCGTTGAGCGGCAGTGGTTTCCGCGATTACCCTGCTGATGGGCGTCATTTCGTCAATCCGGGGCATCACGGCCTTGAGCGACTGCTTCATGGCCGACACGGCAATCTTTTCCAAGCGTTCCGTTTTCAGTTCTTTGCGCTCCGAGCGGTCGCCCCTGAGGGGAATCAGGCGGTTGATGCCCACCTCCGTGAGCTTCTCCATGAGCCATTCCATGCGGTCAAGGTGTTTGGTCGGGGCCACTCCGATGGTCAGTTCGTAGCCCCATGGCAGCGGCTGCTCCCGGCGGCTCAGAATCTCCACCTGAGCGTGCTTCGGATGCGCCTCCAAGAGCCGGCAGGAGTAGACGCCCCCCTTGCCGTCGATGACCTCAACGGGGTCGCCCGGCTGGCGGCGGAGCACTTTGACGCAGTGGTGTGACTCCCCCTCGGGGAGTATCGGCGTCACGGCTATGTCCGGAGCATAAAACTGAATCATGAAACGAATCCTGCGGGGTCTTCGGCCTCGTCGTTAATCTCTGAGGCAGAGGCGTTTGACTTAGTGTCTTTAAAGATTAACATGAACAGCACGCCGACCACGAAAGCATAGGCCGCAAAGATGTACCAGCAGGTGCGCCATCCGGCCAATTGCTCCTCCGGAGAGGTGTGAGAGAACACGAAATGGTTAACGATATACATGGCCGACACCGTGCCGATGGTGGCGCCGAAGCCGTTGGTCATGATCATGAACAAGCCCTGGGCGGAGCTGCGGATTTCCGAGCCGGTTTCTTTGTCGACATAGAGGCCGCCGCTGACGTTAAAGAAGTCAAAGGCAATGCCATAGACGATGCAGCTCAGAATCAGCATCCAGAGCCCGCTGGAGGGATTACCCGCGCCAAAAAGACCGAAGCGGAGCACCCACGCGAACATCGACATCAGCATCACGCCCTTGATTCCAAACCTCTTGAGGAAGAAGGGAATAAGCAGGATGCAGAGCGTTTCGGAGCACTGGGAGATGGCAATGATGGCGTTGGCATTTTTAGCTGCCCAAGCATCGGCAAATTCCGGGAGTTTCTCAAAGAAGTTGATGTAGGTGTTGGCATATCCGTTAGTAATCTGCAGCGACACACCAAGCAACATGCTGAAAAGGAAGAAAATAGCCATTTTCTTCTGCTTGAACAGTGTAAAGGCTTTGAGGCCGAGTTTTTCGGCCATGGAGGAGTTGGCCTTCGCCTTTGAGGTGGGGCAGTTAGGCATGGTCAGCGAGTAGACGGCCATCACGAGGCTGATTACGGCCGAAGTAATAAACTGCCAGTAAGAGTTCTGGAAAGACACGCCTTCAAACGACATGAAGTTCACAAAAAGCATGGCGCAGATGAAGCCGATGGTGCCCCAGATGCGAATCGGCGGGAAGGCTTTGACGGTGTCGAGTCCAGCCTTGGTCAACGCATTGAACGCCACGGAGTTATTCAGTCCGATGGTGGGCATAAAGAAGGCCACGGAGAGGGAATAGAGCGTAAAGAGCGGCGCAAGTTGAATCTGGTGGGTCGCCAAGCAATAAACGCCTGCGGCACCCATAAAGAGGCCGCCAAGTAAGTGGCAGAGACTCAGCATTTTCTGTGCCGGAATCCAGCGGTCGGCAATGATGCCCACGAGCGACGGCATAAAGAGCGACACGATGCCCTGCATGGCATAAAACCAGCCGATGCTCTCGGCAAAGCCGTTGCCGGCAAGGAAGCTGCCCATGGAGGTCAGATAAGCACCCCAAATGGCAAATTCAAGAAACCCTAACAGCGAGAGTTTGAATTTTACTAATCCCATAAATATTTAGTCTTCTTTTTTGTGATTGATGATTTCGGTTAATCGCGCCGCCTCCTCGTAATCTTCGCGCTCCTCGGCGGCTGAGCGGCGCTCTTCAAGTTCTTCCAAGGTGAGTTCTTCCTCGGGCGTCTCGGCGGGTTCTTCATCGGCATGATTTGCCGGCTTCTTGGCGATTTGGCTTTCGTCGATCACGAAGCCACACTCCTGCAGAATCTCGCGCGTGGTATAGATCGGCGCTCCGGTGCGCATTGCTATGGCGATGGCGTCAGAGGTCCGTGAGTCGAATTTCACGCGCCGGTCGCCGTCGGTAAAGCTGATTTCCGAGTGGAAAATTCCCGCCTCGAATGTATGGATAAACACTTCAGAGTTGGCAATCCCATAGGCCATGGCAAACGATGCAAAAAGGTCGTAAACCAAAGGGCGGGGAGTCACTTTATGGTCCATCCGCGCCGCTATGGCGCGCGCCTCGGCCTCGCCGATCACCACCGGGATTTTCACCGGCCCGTCGGTCTGCTCAAGGATGAGCGCATAAGCCCCTTGTTTGATTTGGCCCACGCTCAGCCCCATTACTTTCATTCGGATTCTGTCGTCGCTCATATCGTTGATTTATAGGGTGATAACTCCGCTGCCATAGCAGATTTTCTTATCGGGTGAATAGATCACGGCATATTGCCCCGGAGCGATGCCCTGGACCTTCTGCTCGCTTTCGATGATATATTTCATGTCGTCAACGCGCGTCAGTTTGGCGCGCATGAACTCGGGCGTATGGCGGTTTTTGAAGCAGATCTCCGTGAGCTCCGGATTCTTCGTGATCCAGTGCATTTCGTCGACCATGATGGTCTTGCCATACTGCTTTTCGGTGTCGTAGCCGTTGGAGACGTAGATGACGTTGTCGTCCACGTTTTTGCGCACCACATACCAGGGTCCGCCGCTCAGTCCCAAGCCCTTGCGCTGGCCTATGGTGTGAAACCAATAGCCGCGATGCGTGCCGAGTTTCTTGCCCGTTTCAAGCTCAATGATGGCACCGGGCTTCTCGCCTAAGTGGCGGCGGATGAAGTCGTTATAGTTGATGTTGCCGAGGAAGCAGATGCCTTGACTGTCGCGCCGAAACGCGTTGGGTAGTTTGGCTTCGACGGCCAATTCGCGCACCTTGCTCTTGGGCATGTCGCCGATGGGAAACATGGCGTGGGCCAATTGCGGATAGGTGATGCGCGCCAAAAAGTCCGTCTGATCCTTCACGGGGTCGGGCGCCGTGCAAAGGTAGGTCAGCCCGTCGGGCCCCACGAGGGTGGTGGCATAATGGCCTGTGGCGGTCTTGTCAAATTCGTGGCCCCAGCGCTCGTCGAAGTAGCCGAATTTGATGATGCGGTTACACATAATGTCCGGGTTCGGCGTCAGCCCGGCCTTGACCGTGCGCAACGCGTAGTCCATCACGTGGTCCCAGTATTCCTCATGGAGCGAAACCACCTCAAAGGGCAGATTATAATGCGCCGCGATGTAGCGACACATTTCTATGTCTTCGTCGGCCGAGCAGTCTCCCTCGCCCGTGTCAAGGCCTATGCGGATGTAAAAGAGCGTGATGTCATGGCCCTGCTCCACGAGGCGGTGCACGGCCACGGCGCTATCCACGCCTCCGGATATCAATGCTGCAATCTTCATAGGCCTGCGGAATTTACTAAGTTTTCGCAATTATAAATAAGGTAGGGCATCGGAATCAACCGCGCAGTGATAATCATTTGATTATCCGTCAGATAAACCGACGGGTTGTCACGAAGGTCAATCAGATTCTCTGCATCGGGCAGCGCCACGGCGCGCCAGCCTTCGGGCAGACTCTTGGTGGAGTCCCACCAGCTCTGATCCGGCTCGCCGGCGCAGACGAGAATAGGCTGAATCAGCCCCGCCTCGGTCAGCTTGTTTACGGCAACGTTGCCCGCAAAGAAGACGCGGTCGGTGCGCCCGGCGTCGGGTCGCTCAAAGATCAGAATATAAGTTTGCACGCCCTCAACGGTGTCGTTAAGGCTTGATTTCGTGCCGTTTATGTCGCGAACTTCAAGTGACGGTACAGGTCGCCCCTCGCCCGAATTGGTGATGATGCGAGCCTGGCGCTGATACTTGGCGCGCTGCTCCGGCTTGAATTTCTTGAACGATGCACCCGCCTCGGCAAAGGGCAGATAGACCTCCGGCCAGATGGCTGCGGCCGTGTCTGAATAAAACGTCGTCTCGGCAATGTTGAGCAGCGTCTGGAAGTCCTGCGGCTTCTTTTGCGAGTTCTTGATGAGCACGTCAATGCTGGCAAACACCGTGTCGGCCTGCGCATGTGGAATATACTCGGCAAAATCGCTGATAGTCTGCTCCATGCGCGCCGTGGAGCTATAAGCGCTCTTCCACGGGCAGCGGTCCCAGAAATGCTCAACTATATAATTGGCGCGCGGACGCCCGTAAGGGAGCGACTCAGGCGCTGACGGGTATGGAAACCAGGTCTCTGCCCCCGCCATTAGTGCGGAAATTATTGTTAATATGCTGATTAATATGCGGTTCATAAGATTTTACAGTTTTCAATCTGCAAATTTAACAATTTTTCCGCAACCCCCCAAGAACTTAACCTTAAAAATAATTAAAAAGAGAACCGCCCACTGTTCAGTGAGCGGCCTCCAGGTTTATTTTCGAGCTGTAAATTTAGCCTTTGATAGCAGCGATGCCGGGGAGAATCTTGCCCTCGATGGCTTCGAGCAGGGCGCCGCCACCGGTGGATACGTAGCTAACTTCGTCGGCCAGGCCAAACTTGTTGACGCAAGCCACGGAGTCGCCACCGCCTACCAATGAGAACGCACCGTTCTTGGTGGCTTCAACCACTGCGTCGGCAATGGCGCGAGAGCCGCCCGTGAAGTTATCGAATTCAAACACGCCGGCAGGACCGTTCCAGAGGATGGTCTTGGCCGGAAGGATAGCAGCCTTGAAGAGTTCGCGGCTCTTGGGACCGGCATCCATGCCTTCCCAGCCTTCGGGAATCTCCATCACGGAGCAAATCTGAGTGTCGCAGTCGTTCTTGAAAGCATTGCCGGCCACGCAGTCAACGCCCAACACCAAGTTCACGCCCTTTTCCTTGGCCTTCTTCATGATGTCGAGGGCAAGGTCGAGCTTGTCGGTTTCGCAGATGGAATCACCCACGTTGCCGCCCATAGCCTTGGCGAAAGTGTAAGTCATGCCGCCGCAAAGAATCAGGTTATCAACCTTATCCATGAGGTTTTCGATGATGCCGATCTTGGTGGAAACCTTTGAGCCACCCATGATGGCGGTGAAGGGGCGCTTGATGTCGCTGAGGATATTGTCAACGGCCTGCACTTCCTTTTCCATCAGGTAGCCGAGCATCTTGTCGTCGGGCTGGAAATAGTCAGCAATCACGGCCGTAGAGGCGTGCTTGCGGTGAGCCGTGCCGAAGGCGTCGTTCACGTAAACGTCGGCATATGAAGCCAAAGTCTTGGCGAAATCCTTCTGAGCCACCTTCATGGCCTTCTTGGCTTCGTCGTAAGCGGGATCTTCCTTGTCGATGCCCACGGGCTTGCCTTCTTCTTCGGGATAGAAGCGGAGGTTTTCAAGCAGGAGCACTTCGCCGGGCTTGAGGGCAGCAGCCTCGTCGGCAGCCTTGGCGCAGTCAGGGGCGAATTTTACTTCGGTGCCGAGATGCTTAGCCACTACGTCCTTAATCTGGCCCAGGCTCATCTTCGGGTTCACCTTGCCTTTGGGTTTGCCCATGTGGCTCATGATGATCAGAGAGCCGCCGTCGGCAAGAATCTTTTTCAAAGTGGGGAGTGCGCCGCGAATACGGGTATCGTCAGTAACGTTGCCGTTTTCGTCAAGGGGCACGTTGAAGTCAACACGGACAATCGCCTTTTTGCCGGCGAAATTGTAATTGTCGATTTTCATTTTGGTTAGTCGTTTATTATTAGTTTTTGTCGTTTTGTTTACTTTTACGCCGCAAATTTACGCAAAAACCCTGACATTTCCTAACCCCACCCCCAATTTTTTTCATTTTCCCCAAATTTCCTCAATATATACACATGGCGGCCCGGGTTAGTCGAGGTGGATGGGGGCGTCAGGGGGGTAATGGCGGGTGGCGCGGGTGTTGATGACGCGGTCCCAGAGCATGGGGGAGAGGCCCGTGGCGGGGCGCTTTGTGGTGAGGTTTTCGGGGGTGAGGAGTTCGCCTTTTTGGATTTCGCGTGCAGCCACTATGGCGCGGCGGGCAATGCTGAGGTTGCCGCTTTCAGACGCCGTCAGGGCCTTTTCGCGGCGGCCGAGGGCGAGCTCCACGGTGCGGATGCCGCTGACCATTTCGCGCAATTCGTCGGGCGTCAGCGAGGCTTTATGGTCGGGCCCGGGCAAGTCGCGCGACAGCGTAAAATGCTTCTCTATCACCTCCGCGCCAAGCGCCGCGGCCGCAATCGGCACGGCAATGCCAAGGGTGTGGTCGCTGAACCCTACGGCCCGACATCCGAGCTCGCGAAGGGCCTCCATCGCACGCAGATTTACGTCCTGCGGCGGCGTGGGATATTGCGTATTGCAGTGAAGCAGAGTGATTTGATCGCGCCGCAAGCCGCCGGTACAGAGCGCCTGAACCGCCGCATTGACCTCCGGCAGCGTGCTCATCCCCGTGGACATAACCACGGGCTGACCCTTCGCCGCAATGGCCCGCAAATAGGGCAGATTCGTAATCTCCCCCGAGGGGATTTTCCAAAAATCCATGCCCAAGGCGCTCAGCTCCTCAATGCTTTCAAGGTCAAAGGGCGTGGAAAGAAATCCGATGCCCACGCGCCGACACTCTGCGGCCAACTCCTTGAAGTCATCTGCCGTCAGTTCCAAGGCCTTGAGCATCTCCAACTGGGTCGCGCCCGAGGTGGGGTCATTCTCCGCTTGATAATCAGCCTTCGGCGCCGATTCGCTGACCAATTTCTCCGCCTTAAACGTCTGAAACTTAACATAGTCAGCCCCGGCCTCCGCCGCTGCATGAATCATCTCCATTGCGCGCTCCTTTGACCCGCAATGGTTCACTCCCGCCTCAGCTATGATGACGATTTTGCTCATATTTTCCGTGCGGGCACTCCGACGTAAACGCCCGGTTCAGTGATGTCGCTGACCACTGCCGCGCCCATTCCTATGGCGGCTCCCGAGCAGATTTTCACTCCGTTGCGAACCGAGGCATTGGCGCCGACAATGACGTCCGAGCCCACCTTCACGCTCCCGCAAATGGTCGCGCCCGGGCCTATGAAGCAGTTCTCGCCCAACTCGACGTCATGTTCAATGATAGCGCCGGAATTGACGATGCAGTGCCGCCCGATGCGCGCACCATTGATAATTACGCCGTGCATGATGGCCGAGCCGGCGCCGATTTCCGTCGGGTCAACCAACGTGGCCGTGCGGGCAATGACGCTCAGGAATTTATGTCCCGGCGTGAGGCTGTCAATCAGCCGCCTGCGCGCCTGCAGCGAGTCGTTCGTGCCGAGGGCCACGGCAATGTGGAGCCACTCTCCCGTGGCGTCCTCATCCTGCCCGAGATAGTCAATGCTCATCTCCGGGCGCGGCTCAAGGTCCGTATAGCCCTTAACCTCAATTACCGGGGGGATCATCTGCAGCAATGAGCGGCAATGGCCGCCGCCGCCAATTAGTGTCAGTTCCATCAGCGATTATAAATTTCAGGTTTGTAGCGACGCAGATTCTCGGGGTTGGTAAACCACTCAATGGTGCGCGTAAGTCCCTCGCGGAGACTCACTTGCGGGCGCCATGGAGTCAATGAGGTGATTACCCGATTGTCGCCGCAAAGGCGCATCACTTCGCTCCCCTCGGGCCTCAAACGAGCCGGGTCAGTAACGAAATTCACCTCCTTGCCCATCAGTTCGGCAATCATCCGCAGGGTGTCTCCCATAGAGATTTCCGTCCCCGAGGCAATGTTGATTTCCCGCCCCTCAATGCCGGGCGTCTCGGCAAGGGCAATAAATCCGCGGCAGGTATCCTCCACGAAGTTGAAATCGCGGGTGGGCCGCAAGTCGCCACACTTAATCTCCGTCATCCCCGAGGCAATCTGCGAGATGATGGTCGGAATGAAGGCTCGGGCACTCTGCCGCGGCCCGTAGGTGTTAAACGGCCGGGCAATGACCACGGGCAATTCAAACGCGTTGTGGAAACTCAGCGCCAAGGCGTCGGCGCCAATCTTCGTGGCAGAGTAGGGGCTCTGAGGCTGCTTGGGGTGGCTCTCCGAAATGGGAACTTCGATGGCCGTGCCATAGACCTCGCTGGTCGACGTCACGATCAGTCGTTTCACTCCCGCGGCCCGGGCGGCCTGGCAGATGTTGAGCGTCCCCTTGATGTTGGTGTCGACATAGCTGTCAGGCGCCACATAGCTGTAAGGTATGGCTATCAGCGCCGCCAAATGAAAGATCATCTCGCATCCGCGGGCCAACTCCATGCAGAAATTCGGGTCTCTGACGTCGCCGCAAACCACTTCCAATCCCGGGCGGCAGATTCCTTCCAACCAACCCCAATTATTAAAGGAGTTATATTGACTCAGCGCCCTGACCTCATAGCCGCGGCTTAGGAGCATCTCCGTCAGGTGGGAGCCGATGAATCCGTCTGCGCCCGTAACTAATACTTTCATTGCTTCTTGAGGCTATAGGTTATGGTTTGTCCGCCCTTGTCGAAACTCAGGGTGAGGCGGCTGCCGTTTTTATGATATTTCATCACGGTCACTCCCTTTTCGAGCATGCTCTCCGTCGGCGGGTCGAATTCATAGCGGAAATCGCCGTCGGCCGAGTAGGTGAAATCGAGCGTGATGGTGCCGTCGCCCTGCTCCTTGAATTGGGCAAAGTGCTGGCGATATTCATTGTGGGGGTAAGTGGTGATGATGTCGCAAACGTCGGCCTGAAACTTGAAAAACATGTTGCGGGCATAGTCCGTCTGCTCGACGCCGTCAATGCTGATTGACTCACATTGCCAGGTGCCGAACCAAAAGCCGATGTTTCCGTTATTGTGAGTACACGAGGCGCTCATCAGCGCCACGATGCCTATCAGGAGCAGGGTTAATCTACGCATGGGGTTGACTTTTTAGTTTTGAAATTGAAGATGCCGGAGTAGCTCACCGAGATGAGGCCGCCTAAATTGTTGGTATATACCGAATTGCCGGTGTCAAAGGCGAGCTGTGCGCCCACTTTCAGCCCCGCTACGGTCTTCGGCCGCCATGTCAGTTCGGCCATGGCGCTGAATGAGGCGGTAATCTTCGTTGCCGGGATGAAAATGTTGCCGTAATAGCGGCGATAATTGGCCATGGCTCGATAAGAGAGCTCGGGCAGGAAATCGCCCTCAACGGCTCCATGAATGCCCCAAAAGCGGTTATGCAGATAGCGGGTCGTGGCGCCGTCAGTGTTTCTCACGGGCTCAACGGCCATGGGAGAGCCGATGGAGAGTCCATAAATAGCATAACCGTTATACCACGCATTATTATAATAGTCGTCGGCGCCCGTCGCGCGGTTTTGGTTCAGCAGCGTCCCCGGGTGGTCATCATAGTCATAATGCATCGGGCCGCTCTGGTTCATAAAGGAGATAACCTCAATGAGCGCGCCGCTTAGGAGTCCGCGCTTGGCCGGCTTCCATTCCAGGCCCCAGAGGCCGTCCCACCCATTGAGCTTGCCCACTCCCGAGCCGTCTTCCCAGGGCGACTGCATGTAGGCCTTGATTTCCGACCCGTCGCGCAGGCGGTAGCGCAGATGTAAGTCCCAGTTGCCTAAGTGGTTACCTACCACGTAAGTTTCCCCTTCGCGGGGCACGAGCATGTCAAAGAAGTCGCGAAACTTAACCCCGTGGCCCTCAGTGCCTTGCTTTGAGCCGTTGCGATAATAATGCGTGTAGCCGCCAAATTGCGCGCACGCCTGCATGCCGATGGTCACTGAGAAATTTTCCGAGGGCTTGGTGCGGAAATAGAGGTTTTTGTAGTTATACCACCATCCCTGGTTGATGTGATAGTTGAAATAGTTGTAATGGTCTAACTGCCAGCCGTTATCAGTGCTTTTATAGTAGCCGATTTCGCCTTGAATCTGCACCCATCCCTTGGTGAAGGGGATGTTTTGAAAGTCCACAAATCCGGCTCTTGCTCCGGGAATGGGGCGCGTGTTGGCGCTCTCGGAGAGGTCACCGGAGGTCAGCCGCTCATTGAGCAATTTGGAGTGAAATTCCTTGAGCCCGACGGTCAGGAACACCCCGCGATATTTCACTTCGCCATAAAGCTGGTGGAGCCACGCGTCAGAGGTGCCGCGGCTGTGGTTAAACCATTCGGTTTCGTGAAATCGGCTGTAATCCACCGAGTTACCCACGCGGCCTATGCCCTCCAAGGCAAATGCATAACTGAACCGCTTGCTCAGGTCCATTGGCTTCCACACGGCCAAGTCCAAGGCCGCGCCCATGCCGGAAGTGATGCGCCCGTTGCGCAGCGCCGTCATGTAGTAGGGCGCAAAGTCATCTGACCCCGCGTTGGCTTCCACCGCGGCGGAGTAATTCACCGTGAAAGGCTCGGCCTGCAGTCCCATGGCGGAGGCCACCATGGCGGAGGCGAGAAGGAGTTTAAATTTCATCATTCTTGAGTTTGGTCATAAGTTTAAGGTCGTGGCGAAACGCTCTGGAATCGAGGTATTCCTCAATCAGTTTTACGTGCGATTCGCGGTGGATATCCGTGCCGATGAAGTCAACCATTCCTTGCTCCAAGAGCTCTAAGGCCACGGCGCGAATCGTGCGCCCATATCTTCCGGCCAACGAGAGCAAATTGATCTGAAACATTAGTCCCGAGTCATGGAGGTCGCGATATCTCCCCGGGTTCCCTTTGGCATAGTAAATATATCTCTCCGGGTGGGC
>CAZLMV010000002.1:11179-33495 GCA_964560625.1 uncultured Bacteroides sp.
CGCGATATCTCCCCGGGTTCCCTTTGGCATAGTAAATATATCTCTCCGGGTGGGCCAAAATCGGGTTCAGACCATCCATTTTGAGGTCGAAAATCACGGTGTCCATGTCGTAAGGCTCCTGCCCGAAGGAGTTCTCAACCAAGATGAAATCCCCGGGCATCGGTGTCAGATTTCCCGCCTCGCGCTGCCTCAAAAAGAAGTCGTCGAGGCGATATTCTGCATGGCGATGCAGCTCGATGTCGAGTCCTCGGCGGTTCACTTCCGCGCGAAGCTGCTCCATCGGCTCAGCCAACGTGGCTGGGGTGTTCTCAAACGTGTCCTGAGTGACGTGGGGCGACGCAAATATCCGCTTGAACCCCATGGCGCTCATGCGCTCTAAGAGTTCGCCGGAGGTAGCTGCGTCGGGCGATCCGTCGTCCACTCCCGGCACTATGTGGCAGTGGATATCCGTGTGCACCGGCAGCTCGGCTTTCTTCCGCTTGAAGAGAAAATCAAACACCATAAGAAAGGAGGATGAAGAAGAGGATTACCGACACCGGAACGACTAACAAAATCGAGTCTATGCGGTCCAAAATGCCTCCGTGGCCGGGAATCAGATGACCCGAATCCTTGACGCCACAGGTGCGCTTAATCAGGCTCTCAATCAGGTCGCCGTAAGTGCCGGCCACGCTGACCGTCAAGCCCGTAATGGCTAATGAAACAATGCCCAAGCCGCCGAAATAGCTGCTGAAAAGCCAGCCGCAAAGGGCCGCAACGCCCACGGTAAACAGTGCGCCTCCCCAGAAGCCTTCCCAAGTCTTTTTGGGCGAAATGCGCTCCCAGAGTTTATGGCGACCAAGGGCCATGCCGCTCAGATAGGCAAAAGTGTCGTTAACCCAAACAAGGATAAAGAGGAGCAAAAGCAGGTGGGGACTCAGGCGGTAAACCACCGTCATCAGCGCGATGGGAAGGGCCACATAAAGCTGGCTCATCAGCGAAAGCGAGAGGCTCGTGAGCGCATTGCCCTCCTTAATATAAAGCTGAATGATCAGTCGCATGGCCACGTAGAGCAGAAAAGTCACGATGCCCGGCATGAAGAGCACGCCCGTCCAAGCCGTGACCACCATCAGCGCCGCGCCGACGCAGTCAAGAGAGCGCAAAAGCAGCTCCGTGGCCGATGCCGTGGGCGACACCGGCTCCGGCTTCGTCATCGTCAGAAACTCATTGACAGCCAACGTGGAAAGCAGCAGCAACAGCAGCAGGAACACAAACGGCCCGCAAAGAATGCCGCCCACAATCACTGCCACATAAATCGCGCCAAACACTGCGCGAGTAAGCATATTAGAATTCATCTTCATCGCTGTAATCTTTATTTGAAAGCTCATTCAGCGGGCGCATTACGTTGCAGAGCGTCTGCCCCCAAAAGTCAGAGAAATCTTCGCGCAGCTGTCCGAAGTATTCTAATTGCTGCTCCAAGTCAGAGTTTTTCACGTCCTCCACGAAGTCATAAAGCTCCTGAAAGAGGTCGGCCAAGCCTTCGCTCACGGTGGCCGCAATCGGCGTGTCAGAGTATTTCATGTCCTCATGAAAGGTCTCCAAATAGGTGTCATCCTCGCCCAAAAGTGCGGCGATATTGCTGCGCACCTGCTCATAGTAAGCCTCATCAAGGTGGGCCGCATCCAAGGCATATTCGGGCTCGGAGAATTGCTCCGCCGGAAGGTCAGTCACGGAAATATAGATTCGCGGCAGCAAGCGCACCATGCGCCCCACGAACTCCTGCGGCTCCACGGAGGCCGCAAGTTCTATGGCCTGGCAATATTCATTGGCTAAGGCAATGACGGTGAGCTGATTGTTTGAAAGTCGGTTAGTAGCCATATAGTTTATGTTCCTTTATGTAGTCGGCCACGCCCTGAGGCAGGTCGCCTGAATGTTTGTGAATGTCTGTTCTGATTTCAGTGGAGGAGACGTCGGTCTGCGGCGCCGAGAGGGCAAATTTCACGTTTGGATAACCCGACTCCGCCGGTAATTCATAGCCAGGGCGGGGATATACAATGATTTGATAATCACTGATTATCTCCTCTGATTTAAACCATCGGTTGAAGTTCTGCCAATTGTCGGCTCCGATGATTAGGGTAGGGTCATAGCCCTCCTCCCGCAGTCGCCGAAGAACATTATAAGTATAGGAAGGGCGTGGCATCTCCAATTCGCCGGCCCAGGCCCGCAGGCCGGGATGTCCGTCGCATGCCCGGACGAGCATCTCGAGTCGCTGCTCGTTAGTGGCCCCGGGGTGATCCGAGTCTTTGAGCGGATTCTGAGGCGAGAGGCTGAGCCATACCTCCGGCAGGCCATAATGCTCGCGCAGGTAGCTCGCCAGTCGGATGTGGCCCTGATGAACCGGGTTAAAGGTCCCGCCAAAGAATCCAATGCTTTTCATCTCAGTCTTTCAGGAAGTTACCGATTGCCTCGCCCGCAGCCTTGACTGCCGTGGCAAGGTCGTCGTTGATGATGCGCACGTCGTAGTGCTCGCCTTGTTCAATCTCATATTCGGCCCTTTCAACTCGCTGGCGGATACTCTCTTCCGTGTCCGTGGCGCGCGAGCTCAGTCGGCGTTGCAGCTCTTCAATGCTCGGCGGCTCGATGAACAGCGCCAAGGCCTGCTCCCCGAGGAGCCGCTTAACCCGAATGCCGCCGTTGACGTCAATGTCGAGCACGATGTTGCTCCCGGCGTCGGCTATGCGCGTGATTTCCGACTTCAATGTGCCGTAATAACGCCCCGGATAGACCTCCTCATATTCCAAAAAAGCATCGTCGGCAATGGCCTGCTGAAAGGCCTCCGTCGTCAGGAAATGATAGTCCACTCCGTCCTGTTCCTGCCCGCGCGGCGCCCGGTTGGTAGCCGATACGGAAAACTGCATGTTGAGTTTTCCTTCTTTCATCAGCGCATTGATGATGGTCGATTTGCCCGAGCCGCTGGGCGCTGAAATGATGATTACTTTTCCTGCCATATGCGTGATTACATGACGTTTAACACTTGCTCCTTGATCTGCTCGAGCTCATCCTTCATCTTGACCACTTGCTTCTGCATGTCGGCATGATTGCTCTTTGAGCCGAGAGTGTTGATTTCGCGGCCCATCTCCTGGCTGATGAAGCCGAGTTTCTTGCCTTGACCGGGTGAAGTCAGAGCCATGGTCTCTGCGAAATATATAAGGTGTTGCCCAAGGCGCTGACGCTCTTCGTTGACGTCGAGTTTTTCAATGTAGAAAATCATCTCCTGCTCCAAGCGTCCGCGGTCAATTTGCTCATTGCTAATGTTTTGCAGTGCTTCTTCCAAGCGGGCATAGATGCGTTCCACTCGCTCCTTCTCCCATTTGGGAATCTCCTTGAGCAGCTCCGTGATGTTTTTCAGGCGCTTGGCAAAAAAGTCTTCGAGCTTCTTGCCCTCCTCGCGGCGATGGTTCATCAGCCCTTCAATGGCTTCGTCAAGAGCTTTCATCACGGCTTTTGACTCCTCGGAATCCACCTCAGTGGAGACCGATTCAGAGTGAACCACCTCAGGCAGGCGCATCAAAATCTGATACCAATCCTGCGGCTCCGGAAGGCCTAACTCCTTCTGCATCTGCTTGATTTGCTCCATATATGCCTTGGCCGCCTGAGGGTCTATCTTGGTGTTGCTCTCGGTCGCGCCGAGAGTCTCGAAGGTGATGACCAAGTCTATCTTTCCGCGCTCCAAGCGAGCTGCCACGCGGCGCCTCATTTCCAGTTCTAATTCCCTGTAGGCCGACGGTATGCGAGCCTGCATGTCAAACTGCTTGCTGTTGAGCGACTTAAGCTCTACGGTGATTTTCTTGCCGGGAATCTGTGTGGTGGCCTTCCCGAAGCCCGTCATTGAAAGTAACATATATGTCTGCTAATTTTGCGCAAAGTTACGAATTTTTCTTTATTTTCCAGTGCTTGTCACGTGAAAACAGCCTTGTTTTCGCTCATATTTTACCAAACAGCGCCCCTGTTCCTTCATTTTCAGGAGCACCTCGGCGAGCATCATCTTCAAACCCTCCTCCTTATATTTAGTGGTGTTGGTGAAGTCTTCGTCAAATTTGACGTAGCTGATATCAAACGTGGTCCCGTAAAGGTGGGCGGAGTTTTCCGTGGAGTTCACATTGCCCTTTTTCAGCCTGCCGACGCTCTCGGCCGTGCGCAGCAGCGACGTCACATTGATGCGATATCTGCCGCCGCCATTTTCCCGAAGCTTGCTGTTAAACTCCTTGCCGATGTCATGGAGCAGCTCTGCCGCCGGCTCTACCAAATAGGCATAAGAATGGGTAAGCGGGCTGACGTAAAAGTCCTCGCCGCCGGTCACTTCGACTATCGGCCTATTGATGGCCATGATGTCGCGGTCAGTCTTAATCGGGCTGATGCCGATTTTCTTCGCATACCTCAAATGGGCATCATTGAGGTCGGCAAACTGCGCGTTGTAGTCATAGACTTTGCCGTTGCTCTTGGCCTCATGAATCATTGATTTCGGAGTCATCGTCTCCGGAATCATGGTAATTTCTCGCGAGCGAACACATTGATAAATCCAGAAGGCAACTCCTAAGATCATCAAAATTATCAGTGTTCGTAAAACTATTTTTGCTTGTCGGTAGTTCATATTTATATGATAATTTGCAAAATTAATAATTTTTTCCGAAATTTGCAGCATAAATTTAAAAATAATGACACAAACTTCCTCACAACCAAAACAGAGAATCGTTATTATAGGCGGTGGTTTTGCCGGTCTTAACCTCGTTAAGTCGCTGAATCGCAATAAGTTTGAGGTGACTCTCATCAACCGCCATAATTATCATAGCTTCCCCCCGCTTTTTTATCAAATTGCTTCGTCGGGTCTCGACCCCGGCAGCATTTGCTTTCCCCTGCGCCGCGAGCTCTATCGCCGCTTGGATGGCAAGAACATGAACCTCGTCATGGGTAATGCTACGGCCATCGACGTCAATCGCCACGTGGTGAAGGTCGACGACAAGGAAGTGGCCTACGACAAGCTCGTCATCGCCACCGGCACCACAAACAATTTCTTCAATATGCCCGAGCTGCAGCAGGAGGTCTACACCCTGAAATCTGCGCCTCAGGCCCTGCGTTGCCGCAATCAGATTCTTTACAATCTGGAAAAGGCTGCGAATATTGACGACGTTGAGGAGCGCCGCCGCCTGCTGAGTTTCGTGGTTATTGGCGGTGGTCCGACCGGTGTGGAAATTGCCGGTGCTCTCGGCGAAATGAAGCGCTATGTGATTCCTCGCGAGTATCCGTCTATCCCTCAGGAAGATGTGAGAATCCTCCTCGTGGAAGCTGCCCCCAAGCTTTTGGGCACCATGGATCCGCGTTCAAGCGAGGAAGTGGAGGGTTATCTCAAGCACCTCTTGGTTGATGTCCGCACCGGCGTCGGCATGCAGTCTTATAAAGAAGGAGTGGTGCAATTAGCTGACGGAACGTCAATTAATTCTGACACGGTAATCTGGACCGCCGGCGTCACCGGCGTGAAACTCGACGTCATCGGCGCCGACATTGAGCGCGGACGTGGCAACCGCTTTGTGGTCGATGGCCAAAACCGCGTCAAAGGTATTGACGATGTCTACGCCATCGGCGACATCGCCTTGATGCCCGATGTGGACCCCGCATTCCCCGGCGGACACCCGCAGCTCGCCCAGGTGGCAATCCAGCAATCGCGCCTCTTGGCCAAAAACCTGAATAAAGACACCGAAAAATCGTTTATCTACAACGACAAGGGCACCATGGCCACTGTGGGCCGCAACCGCGCCGTGGCCGACCTCGGTAAGCTCCACCTCAAAGGGTTCCCCGCATGGTTCATCTGGATGTTTATCCACCTGATTTCCATCCTCGGCATGCGCAATAAAATCTCCGTGCTTATCAACTGGATTTGGGCTTATTTCAGCTATCAGTCATCGCTGAGAATCCTCATCCGCCCCGATAAATATCCCGTCAAAAACCGCTGGCGCGAAAAGTAAGCGCCTGTTGCTCAAAGAATTGGCGCCAACAAGCGCACAATCGATTCCAACGCCCGCTGCAAACGCGGGCGTTTTTTCCATACGTCCGGATAGATGCGCTCCGAGTGGGATTGGTCGGCCATGAAAATCTCCCGCAGCCGCGCGTTGGTCTCCGCGGAGTAGAGAATCACGTTCGCCTCAAAATTATGCTCAAACGAGCGGAAATCAAAGTTCGTGGACCCCACAGAGGCGAGGTTGTCGTCCACAATCAACACCTTCGAATGGAGCATCCCCGGCTCAAAAAAGTAAATCTTGATGCCCGCGCGCAGACATTCCTCAATGTAGCTCCGCGAGGAAAAACTCAGCATCCATGAATCGCTTTTGCGCGGCATCATAATCCGCACGTCAATGCCCGAGAGCGCCGCATTTTGCAGCGCTTTCAGCAGCGACTCCGGCGGCAAAAAGTAGGGCGTCTGCAGGAATATCCGCTTTTGCGCATCTAAAATCGCCCGCATAAACACGTGGGCAATCGAGTTCCATTGGCTCATCGGGCCGCCTGTAATGGCCTGAATACCAACATTTCCACGCGGCTCCGTCGAACATTCTTCCGTCAGCACCTCGTCGCGCATGAAGTTCCAATCCCGAGCGAAGGAGTATTGCAGCGAGCTCACTGCCGGGCCCTCGATGCGCAGGTGGCAGTCGCGCCAGAGCGGAAATTTACCCCCGTCCAAGTAGCGATTGGCAATGTTCATTCCGCCAATGTAGCCCACTTCGCCGTCGATGATGACTATCTTCCTGTGGTTGCGCCAGTTGACGCGCGACGCAAATGGTATGAATGCCACCTTAAAGAAAGGGTAGGCCTCCACTCCCGCAGCCTTTATCCGCTTGAAAAAGTCGGAACTCACGCTGAATGACCCCACATGGTCATAAATCACGCGGACCTTCACGCCCGCGCGCGCGCGTTCCATAAGTATATCGGCAATTTCGCGCCCGAGCTCATCGTCCTGAAAAATGTAGTATTGCAGGTTAATGAACTTCCGCGCGCGCCGCAAATCGTCGGCCAACGACTCAAATTTTCCCGTGCCCGTCGAGTGGATTTTCACCTCGTTGCCTGACTGATAGGGCGAGCCGAGAATGGTTTGCGCCAATCGCGCCAAGGCCTTGTGTTCCGCCGGGGCGGCTGAGGAGTTTTTCGGACGCTTCATATTTTTCAGCAGGCGCCTCTTCGTGCGCCGCGAAATCATTCGCTTATTCTTGATGTTGCGCCCGAAAAATATGTAGAGAATAAGCCCGACGGCCGGAAGAAGAATGAGAATCGTAACCCAGGCCAACGACTTGACCGGGTTACGGTTCTCACCTAATATGACAAGGATCACCGTGATGATGGAGAGCGCATAGGTCAGCGAAAGGGTGGTGTAAAACCACGGCTCCCGCAATATTTCCATTATCGCTTCCATCCCTCGGCTCTTCCTGCGGAGTTACGCAAAAATCGGATAGTTGGCCATCAGGGCGTTGACTTCGCCGCGCACCTGAGCAATCGTGGCCTCATCTTCCGGGTTGGAAAGCACGCGGTCAATGAAGTCTACGATGGTCTCCATTTTATCTTCCTTGAGGCCGCGGGTGGTGATGGCGGCGGTGCCCAAGCGGATGCCTGAGGTCTGGAAGGGAGAGCGAGAGTCAAAGGGAACCATATTTTTGTTGGCGGTAATGTCGGCTGCAACGAGGACTTTTTCAGCCACTTTGCCGGTCAGTTCGGGGAACTTCGTGCGCAGGTCCACGAGGATGCAGTGATTGTCCGTTCCGCCGGAAATTACCTTATATCCGCGCTTGATCAGGGCATCGGCCATAGCCTTGGCATTGACGCGAACTTGCTTGGCCCATTGCTTGAATTCCGGAGTCAAAGCCTCGCCGAAAGCCACTGCCTTAGCGGCAATTACGTGCTCTAACGGGCCGCCCTGTGCACCGGGGAACACGGCGCTGTTGAGCAGCTGCGACATCATCTTCACCTCGCCCTTCGGAGTGGTCAGGCCCCAGGGATTGGGGAAATCCTTGCCCATCAGAATCAGGCCGCCGCGCGGGCCGCGGAGGGTCTTGTGGGTGGTGGAAGTGACGATATGAGCGTGTTTTACGGGGTTCTCCAACTCTCCGGCGGCAATGAGGCCGGCAGGGTGGGCCATGTCAATCATCAGGATCGCACCGATTTCGTCGGCCAAGCGGCGCATGCGTGCGTAATCCCATTCGCGGCTGTAGGCTGAGGCGCCGCCCACGATCAATTTCGGGCGTTCGCGGCGAGCCACTTCTTCCATCTGGTCATAGTCAATCAGGCCGTCTTCTTCGCGAACGTTGTATTCCAACGCCTTATACATCAGGCCGCTGAAGTTCACGGGGCTGCCATGGCTCAGGTGTCCGCCGTGGGCCAAGTTCAGACCAAGGAACTTGTCGCCCGGCTTCAGGCAGGTCATGAACACGGCCATGTTGGCCTGCGCGCCCGAGTGAGGCTGCACGTTAGCATATTCCGCGCCAAAGAGCTTGCACACGCGGTCAATGGCCAACTGCTCGGCCTTGTCGACCACTTCGCAGCCGCCATAATAGCGGTGGCCGGGATAACCCTCGGCATATTTATTGGTGAGGCAGGAGCCCATGGCTTCCATAACCTGGTTGCTGACAAAGTTTTCCGATGCGATCAGCTCGATTCCTTTGTGTTGGCGCAGGTTTTCCTGCTCGATAATGTCAAAAATTTCCTTGTCTCTTTCCATTTATTTTATTGTATGATTGATTTTTATTTCTTTTTCTGAACGGAGAAGCCAAACTTGCCTAACTTCTCCCCGAGCGAGTAGTATGCTCCGTGGCTGTAGGCCATGAGTCCGGCGCGGTCCAAGTGAAAAGCCCCGGTTTCGGGGTCTATCAGCTTTTCGTCAGCCAACACGTTGATCACCTCGGCAATAAACATGTGGTGAGTCCCTAACGGAATGATTTTCCGCACCCGACACTCGATGCTCAGCGGGCTCTCCGCAATCGATGGGCAGCTGACTTTCACGCCCTCTTCAGGCGTCAGTCCCGTCTCTTTCCATTTGTCATAGTCGCGTCCGCTGCGCACTCCCGCCCAGTCCGTGGCTCGCGCCATGTCGGCCGTCGTCAGGTTCACGGTAAACTCCATCGTCTCCTTAATCAGGTCGTAGGAGTACCGCTCGGGCCGCACGCTGATCGAAAGCATCGCCGGATCAGAACATATCGTCCCCGCCCATGCCACGGTCAACATGTTGCTCTTCTTCATCGATGACCCGCACGTAACTAACACTGCCGGAACCGGATAGAGCATCGTGCCCGGACGCCACTGCTGCTTCATAACGTGTGTCCGCAATAATGACAGCGTATAACCACCGGCTCGCGGCTCACTACTTCAAATCGCGTCGACATCGGCTCATTATTCGTGATGCACTTCGGATTGTTGCAGCGAACCACGTCAATCAGCGTTTCCGGGAGTTCCACCGCGCGCTTCTCCACGACCTCATAATCGCGAATCACGTTAATTTTTGCCGTCGGGGCTATCAGGGCGATGCGGTTGAGTGTAGCCTCCGGAAATTCCGTGTCGGCCACCTTGATGATTCCTTTCAGCCCGTCGCGCGACGACGGCAGATTGTTGCCGATGGTCAGCTGCACGTGGCTGTCTTCCAACTGAAGCAGACGCACCACTTCAAACAGTGCCTCCGAGGGTATATGGTCAATAACTGTGCCGTTTTTCAGGGCGGCTACGGCTAATTCTTTCTTCATAATCTTCTTGGGGGGAGTTATTCTACGGGAAGGTCTATGCCAAGGGCGCGACAAATGATGGCCTGGCGTGCATAAAGTCCGTTTTTGGCCTGCTGGAAATAATAGGCCTTCGGATTGTCGTCAACGTCGCGATTGATCTCATTGACGCGCGGCAGCGGGTGAAGGATCTTCAAATTGTCGCGCGAGGTGGCCAGCATCGCATTGTTCAGGCTATACAGGTCCTTGACCTTCTCATATTCCATGATGTCAGTGAAGCGCTCGCGCTGAACTCGCGTCATATATATAATGTCGCTGGTGTCAATCACGGCCTGATTGAAATCCTCATGCTCGGTGTAATTGATGCCGTTTTCCCGACAAAATTGCTTGTAAAACTCCGGCATTTGCAGCTCCTTGCAAGCCACAAACCTAAACGTCGGATTAAAATGACGCATCGCCATCAGCAGCGAATGCACCGTGCGCCCATACTTCAAATCGCCCACCATCGTAATGGTCAGATTCTCCAGCGTACCCTGGGTCTTGTAGAGCGAATAGAGGTCCAAGAGCGTCTGCGAGGGGTGCTGATTGGCGCCGTCGCCCGCATTGATAATAGGAATGTCGGTAACCTCCGTGGCATACTGTGCCGCTCCCTCCAAATAATGGCGCATCACGATCAAATCGGCATAATTGCTGACCATCTTGATGGTGTCCTTGAGCGTCTCGCCCTTCGAGGTCGACGTCGCCGCCGGGTCGCTGAACCCGATGATGCGGCCGCCAAGGCGCTGCACTGCGGTTTCAAAACTAAGCCTTGTGCGGGTCGACGGCTCAAAAAAGAGCGTCGCTACGATCTTCCCGTCAAGGATCTTCTGATTGGGATGCTCCTCAAAATAAGCCGCTGTGCGCAGAATCTTGAGGATATCTTCCTTTGACAGATTGTCAATGGAGACGAGGCTTCCGGTTTCCATGATTATGCAGGGATTTACTACGTTTTCTAAACTTACTGCAAAGTTACGAAAAAAAATACAAAATACAAAATACCATATAACTTTTATAAGACTTATAAGACTTATAAGAATTATAAAACTTATCCCCTTCATCCCCGGTGAACTTTCCCCCCCAAATTCTCGTTCTAAAAATAAAACCAAAACCCTATAGAAACATGAAAACCGGAATTTTTTACGGTTCCTCCACCGGAACCACTCGCGAAATAGCTGAACTTATTGCCAACCGCATGGGCGTTGACCCCGCCGACATCCACGACGTTGCCAAGGTTGCCCCCTCGGCCGTAGCTCCCTATGACTTAATCATTTGCGGCACCAGCACCTGGGGCGACGGCGAACCGCAAACCGACTGGCTCGACTTCCTCGATGGCCTCGACATGATTGACCTCCGCGGCAAGAAAGTGGCCCTGTTCGGCTGCGGCGACGAAACCATGAGCGACACCTTCTGCTCCGGCGTGGGCGAACTCTATAAACGCATCAAAAAGACCGGCGCCGAATTCGTTGGCTCCTATCCCGCTGATGTCTACCACTTTAACCACTCCGACGCCATAGTCGACGGCGCCCCCGTAGGCCTCCTCCTCGACCAGGTAAATCACCCCGACCTCACCTCCGGACGCATCGACGGCTGGCTCCTCACCTTAAATTAATTATAGCCGAGAAGGGGAAGTGATCACTGGGATTGACCTCATCCCAAAGGAGTTCGTCGGCAGCGTTAGGCATTGTCGGATCAACTCCTTCCGGGGTGAATTGTACGGTTGAAATCTCCAAGATTTCACCCCCTTTGACTAAAATATTATCCAGAGTCATGGAGCAAATTACTGAGTTGTAAGTCGTTGGGAGAGTTCCTAATGAACTGAAATTTGCGAGGTTAAAACCCGAGGAGGTAAACAGGCCCCATGACTCTGCCTCGCGCTCTTTAAGTATGTTGAAATCGCCCATCATGATGACGCAATCAACATACTTATATCTATGTGCCAACTCTTCAAGTTCCAGCCAGTTATTGTCTATCTCGCTTTTCCACCATGTCGGGTGCAGCAAGCAGAGCTTATATGTCGTATTGCCTATAAGGACATCAGTCTCCAAGGCGTAACTTTGACCCACTTTAAAGGCATGGGAATTGTATAAGGGAAAGCGCGAAAACACTCCTTTGGCTTGGTAATCAAGGTCAATTGCCGGAATGGAGGCATAGGGATAGTCGCCAAACAGGTCGTTACGAATTAGGCTGTCAGGATAAATCTGAGCCAAAAACTCCTCGCAGCCTATCAAGTCAGGCTTAATGCTGTCAATCACGGCTTTAAATTCCGTGATGATTTCCCGGTATCTAACCGAGTCAGTGGTGAAGAATTTTCCGGAATTTCCTTTGTTAAATCCGCCTACGTTCCAAGTTGTTACTTTAATCGGTTCGTTGATGGCCTCTCCATTGGCGTGGAGTCTCCCATACGCATCTGCGGTATAGGTTACGCCGGTTTGAGCGCATTGATATCTTTGATTTTCATATGCCCTGACATGGCCGTCAATCGCGAAACCAAACGATTCCGGGCAGGTCCACGTCTGATTCCATGTGCCGTTAGAATTTCGGGTAAGGAAGATTCCGTCTCTTTCCAAATAGACGACTTCATTCCCGCTTGAGTTAACCCATTGGATTTTACCTATGGGATCATCCTCCTCCGCATTTACCGAATGAGTTATATCATACGCCGCGAAGGTAAACACCTGTTCCTCAGGTACATTAAGGCTCTTTACTCCGCGAACATATCCTTTTGAGGCCAATTCAATCGAAGCATCTGCCGAGTCGCTAAATGAAATGACATAACTCTGCTCCGGGTCAATCTGAACAGAGGTGAAATAATTGCCGGCCTTAAACGGTTCTCCTCCAAATTCTTGCAGCTTGCGGTTGATGTCCGCATATCTCATAGCAATGATTTCCGCCTCCTGTTTCGAGGGCAGAATGTCGCCATAAAGAGTCACTGCCGCTTCCTTATTGAGTTCTCCCGCTTGTTCATCATGGAGCTTAATGATGAATTCCCGGTCGGCAATGCTTATTTTGAGCCCTTCCGTTCCGTCTTCCATCTCGGCCAAGGTCATGTCTCCTTCATTATGCCAATCTATAGGACCGACGGCGGGTATTTCACGAATGCCGCGAATGTGGCCGTAAGCGCTTTGGGTCAATTCGCCGCCTGTGTGATTTTTCAGCTCTAAAGCATAGTTTTGCCCTTGCTCAATAGGGGTCTTGGTTAAATAGAAATAATTTTCAGTATCGGTCTCAAATGGTGACCAGCCAATCTTCTCGAGGGTCGAATTAATCTCTTGCCGGCGTGCGCTGATTACTAAAGCCTGCTCCTGCGAGGGCAATAGCTCCGAATAATACCTCAACGCGTTTGTTGCGCTGACATCGTTTGAGTTCAAAAGAGTAGGGGAAATAATAAACTCACCGGCTCGCGTCTTGACCGCAAGACCTTCCACCCTCACTTCTCTCATGTCTGCGTTAAGGAATTGATCCGGAGTAAGATAAAACCGTTGATTCTCCTTCCATAGGGCAACCGACAGATCCATCGCCTCGGTGGAACACGTCGTTACATCCACCGGGAAAAATAACCCCGCCTCAACAGATTCCGAGCACTCACTAACCACGCCTTTTACTGTGGCTACTACCCGATAATAGCTAATGCCCGGGATGGGACTCTCATCCACATAGAAGGCTTCTTCAATTCCTTCTGCTAAGAGCCCGAAACTCAAATTATCTACTGACCGATAGACCGAATAAACGGCCCCTTCCACCGGCAGCCATGAAATGGTAATGGATGATTCTTCCGGCGTGGCCTTAACTTCCTCAGGCGTCGCTACATAATCCTCAATCTCTATATAATCTATTTCAGAAGCTCTAAACGACTTTAACACCTCGCCATTCCTGTAAATGCGAATGAACTTGTCCGGCTCAATTTGCGCCTGGCAAAACAAACCGTAATTTACCATCAGGAATATATAGAATAGTCTGCGAAGCTTATTCATCTAATAAATTTGAGTGAGTGAGTCGATCGTTCTCCTATGGCGAGGGCTATGTAAGTTCCATGTTCAAGGGAAGAAAGTGAAATTATCTTCTCGTTGGTTTTTATTATTAGAGTTCCGTCAATAGTAAAGATACCGATGGTGATCTCTTCATCGGTGGGCGAAATCTCAAGAGTACATTCTCGTTTATTATAGACTATAGAGATTGACTCCTGAGAGCTCACCTCCTGAATCGCTACATTGGGGTTTGACCGGCCGATTCTAAGGCGGTTATATTCGGAATATAGCAGTTCTATATCATCCGCTTCATCGTCAGGATTACTCAGTTTCATGCCCTCTGAACCGAAATATATGCGCTTATATTTACTCAATTCGGCGGCTATTTCCGAATCAGCGTTGCCTGACATGACTATGCAAGGGATTGTCTCGTCAGCATGGACAAGAGTGATGATTTGAAGAAATAGGATGATAAGAATGGTTCTGCGGTTCATTTACCGGAAGCGGTTGAAGTAGGTGTCGAGGGCTTCGGAGGCGGCGGTGAAGGAGCTCAGGCGATTGTTGAGCACCTGGTCTTCGAGCGTGGAGAGCATCTGCGCAATGGCCGGGTCGCGATAGAAATGATTGCGCAGCTGCTCGTCGATGGTTTCGCGCATCCAGTAGCGCGCCTGCTGGCGGCGCCGCGTCTGGAAGTAGCCGTTGCCCTCCACGAAGGCAAAGTATCTGTCAATCATATCCCACACCTCCGGAATCCCTAATTCGAAGTATCCCGAGTAGGTCAACACTTCCGGCTGCCAACCCGAGGCCGTCGGCGGAAACAGATGTAGCGCCGAGCGAAATTGTGCCTGAGCCAATTGCGCGCGCTGAATGTTGTCGCCGTCGGCCTTGTTGATGACTATGCCGTCGGCCATTTCCATGATTCCGCGCTTGATGCCCTGGAGTTCGTCGCCCGTGCCCGCAAGTTGAATCAGCAGGAAGAAGTCAACCATCGAGTGCACGGCCGTCTCGCTCTGACCGACGCCCACGGTCTCAATGAAAATATTGTCAAATCCGGCGGCCTCGCAGAGCACCACGGTCTCCCTGGTCTTGCGGGCCACTCCGCCTAATGACCCCGCCGAAGGGGAAGGGCGGATGAAGGCGTTGGGGTGGACTGAGAGGCGCTCCATGCGCGTTTTATCGCCAAGAATGGAGCCGTTGGTGCGCTCGCTCGACGGGTCGATGGCAAGCACGGCGAGTTTCCCGCCCTGCTTGAGCACATGGAGCCCAAACACGTCAATCGACGTCGATTTGCCCGCACCGGGCACTCCCGTAATGCCGATTCGGCGCGATTTGCCGCTATAAGGCAAGCACTTTTCAATAACCTCCTGAGCCTTGGCGTAATGCTCCGGCAGAAGGCTCTCAACCAAGGTCACGGCGCGCGAAAGCATCGTCATGTCGCCCTTGAGCACTCCTTCCACCATCTCGCCCACCGATGGCACCGGCTTGCGGCGCAGCGGGCGCATATAAGGGTTCACTGACGGCGGCTGGGCCACTCCGGAATTCACCTGCAGCCCCTTGTATTCTTTGTCGTTTTCAGGATGATTCATCGTTTGATTTCGGCAGTTATGCGAACCACGTTCAGCGGCTCGTTCGGGTCATTCGTAATCAGGCTCAAGCGAGCGTTAATGAAGTCATTTTCAGCCTTCTCGGGGTCTATCATGGCCTTGATTGTGGCCTTCTTGCCCGGCTTGATTTTCTCTGATGAAATGGAGGCGGCGGTGACCACCGGGTCCACCACCTGCAGGCGGCGGATAATCAGCGGCGACTTCCCCTCATTTTTCACCGTAAACTCCACGGTCTGAGGCTCGGAAATCTCTCCGAGGTCAATCTTTGCGGGCGTGACGGCACATTCCGGCGCATTCTGCCGCTGACCCGGAGTCAGTCGGTCAAAATCCTCCACGATGATAGTAAAAAGGTCCATTTTCAACGGCTCCTCGCCTTTGCCTGCGCGGAAAGTGAAGTCGGCGTTGGTAATGCCCCAGTCGGGCACCTGCTGCGAGTTCAGCGTCAGTGCAATCTGCCCTTGCTGGCCCGGAGCTATCACCTCGGGAGTGATTTGCGCCTGAATGTAGCCGGGCAGGTCGCTCAGCTCCGGCTTCATCGAGTCGGGGCTCTGGTTATAGATGGTGATAAACACGGTTTTAAACTTTCCGCGCTTCACCTCGCCAAATCCTGCCGTGGAGCTCTGCAGCTTAATCTTGCCGCCATCCACCGGGTAGCGCGATTTGATGGTGGCCGATGCGCCGATTACGGTGCCGCTAATCGTCAGCGTCTGCTTTACCGAGGGCGCATCCGAGCTCTTGACGTAGATATTTTTTTCAAACTTTCCCGGGCGGCCGTTGGCAAGGTAGGTCACGGTCAGAGTGGCCGTGTCGCCCGGCGCGATGTTATCCTTGGTGAAGTAGGGCACGGTGCATCCGCAGGTGGCTTGCGCCTCCATGATGCGGATTGGGCGGTTTGACTCATTGACGAGCTGAAACTTGGCCTCCACGGAGCCTAAATCTTCACTGAAAGCGCCGAAATCGTGGGTGCGGGTAACCCAGCGCGCCTGCGCCGAAAGGAGCATAGGCGCCCCGAGCAGGAGCGCCAATGTGGTCATTATGCGGTTCATTTGGGAATAACGTTGCCTGTAATGGTTAGAACTACTACACTGTCTTTGCCTTTAATATTGGTGCGCACCTTGGCCGTCCGGGTAAAGTTACCTTTTAGCCCTTCCGGGGTGAAGCGCAGTTTAATCTTGCCGGTCTTGCCCGGGGCAATGGGCTTTTTGGGTGCTTCCGGCTTGGTGCATCCGCATTGGGCCGACACCGTAGCGATGGCCAAAGGGGCATTGCCGGTGTTGGTGAATTCAAATTCATGTTCCACCCAGCCGTCAGACGTCTTGATTACTCCAAAATCATGCGTGGTCTCGGCAAAACTGATGGCCGGGGCTTTCTTCTCCTTCTTCTCGGCCTTTTTGTCGGCGGCATAGGCGCCACCAACTGCCAAGAGGCAAAGGGCTATGATGGTCAGTAATTTTTTCATCTTACTTATTATTAAGCAGGGAGTTATACTTCTTCGGGTCATTAATAAGTTCAAGGGCCTGGCGGTAAACCGGATTCAGCGGATTAAACACCCGATAATAAGTTGCGGGAGTGAAGAGGTCGCGCCCAATCAGCCCCTTGATATTACCTATAATATAAGGTTCGGACTCCTTAAAGGCCGCCGAGTCAGGCTCCACGCCTAACTTTTCGCCCGTCTCAATGAAGTTGGCAATCATTTCGGGCGTTACCTTAAATTTATTAATGAAATCGTCCTCGGTCTTGTAAGTGGCCGTGAGCTCCTTGCGGTTGCGCTCCACGAAGTCCACCACATACTGATTAATCACATTTTTGGCCCTGAGTTCGCGGAAATATTTGTTGATGCCCGTGGTGTCGACCGGCACGAACAGGTCAGGCAGGATGCCTCCGCCGCCATAAACCGTGCGCCCGTTGAGGGTGTGATAAACCTGAGTGGAGTCCACGCGGATGGAGTCGAGAGAATAAAACTCGCCGTGCTCATAGCGGTGGAGCAAGTCCTTGGCGTAATCCTCGCCCTCGCCGCGGGTGTAAGGCTTCTGAATCGAGCGGCCCGAGGGAGTGTAGTAATGCGCCGTGGTCAGGCGAATCATTGACCCGTCAGGGAACGGGAACGGACGCTGAACCAGGCCTTTACCAAAGGTGCGACGGCCCACGATCACGCCGCGGTCATTATCCTGCATGGCGCCGGAAAGAATCTCCGAGGCCGAGGCGGAATATTCGTTGGTCATCACCACCACGCGGCTCTGAGTGTCAGGCCGATAAACCCCGGCTTGATATTGCTGGCGAGGCTGATGCAGGCCCTCCGTATAGACAATCGACGCATCGCGCGGCAAGAACAGCTCGGCCATCTCAACGGCTGCCGAGAGGTAGCCGCCGCCATTGTCCTGCACGTCAATAATCAAATTCTTCATCCCCTGAGCCTTGAGCTTCGACAGAGCTTCCTTGAACTCCTTGGTGGTTTCCTGGCCGAAGGAGGTCACTTTGATGTAGCCCGTGGTCGGGTCGGCCATATATGCCGCATCGACCGTGTAGAGGGGAATGTCAGCGCGTATCACTCTGAACAGCAGCGTGTCAGGCTCCGAGCGGCGCACCACCTTCAGGTTGGCCACCGACCCTTTGGGCCCGCGCAGGCGCTTCATAACTTCCGAATTTTGCAGGTTCTTTCCCGCAATGGCCGTGTCATTGCAGGCCACGATTCGGTCGCCGGGAATGATGCCCACCTTTTCCGACGGTCCGCCGGCCACGGTTTGAACCACATAGACCGTGTCTTTCACCACCTGAAACTGAACGCCGATGCCCGAAAAATTGCCGTTGAGCGGCTCGGTCAGCGCCTTGGTCTCTGAGGCCGTGGTGTAAGTAGAGTGGGGGTCTAACTCCTTGAGCATCGCTATGATCCCTTGCTCCACAACCTTGTCGGCCGACAGCGTGTCTACATAGAAATTCTCAATGATCTGCTCGGCAATGTGCAGCTTCTGCGACGCGTCAAACTGGCGCGGCTGGAAGATATTGGCATAGGCAGCCGTGGCGAGCAGGCCCAAGGCTGCGGGTATAAGTAATTTCGTTGCTTTCATACTATTTTTTCTTTGGTATAAGGTTTGACGTGTCAACGCCGTAACGGTTTAATTCTCTGACGAGCGACGAGCTGACATAACTCAGCTCCGGCTCCGCATAAAGAATAAACGTATCTATACCGAAAATGTTGCGATTGGCATCGGCCAAATTTTTTTCATACTCGAAATCAGTCACCGTGCGCACCGCCCGCAGCAGGTGGGTGCACCCGCTCCGTTCGGCTTCCTTGGCCGTCAATCCGCCATAGATTTTCACCTCCACCTGCGGGCAGTCGGCAAAATAGGAGCGAATCAGCGCCTGACGTTCCTGCAGGTCCGCCATGTCGCCCTTTTCGGCATTAAACCCAATGCCGATCACTACGCGGTCAAACAGCGTCAATGCCCTCCTGACCACGCTCTCATGCCCGATGGTAAACGGGTTAAACGACCCCGCAAAAAACGCTGATTTCATGATATCTGCGAATCGTCTTCTATTACCAAGTTATTGATGATAAACTGCTGGCGGTCAGGCGTGTTCTTGCCCATGTAGAACTCAAGCAGGGTGTTCACCGAGTCCTCTTTGCGCAGGTTCACGCGGTCAAGCCTCATGTCCGGGCCGATGAACTCGCGGAACTCGTCAGGCGAAATCTCGCCCAAGCCTTTAAATCGGGTAATCTCGGCGTCGGTCTTGAGCTTTTCTATGGCGTTGATGCGCTCCTGGTCCGTGTAGCAGTAATATGTCTCTTCGTTTTTCTTCTCGTCGCTCTTCTTCGCCCCGCGCTTCACGGCTTTCTTGCTCCTAACGCGGAATAGCGGCGTTTGAAGCACGTAGACGTGGCCTTTCTTAATCAGGTCCGGGAAAAATTGCAGGAAGAACGTCAGCAGCAGCAGGCGAATGTGCATGCCGTCCACGTCGGCATCCGTCGCAATGATCACCTTATTATATCTAAGGCCGTCGATGCCGTCCTCAATGTTAAGCGCCGCCTGCAGAAGGTTGAACTCCTCATTTTCATAAACCACCTTCTGGGTCAATCCATAGGAATTCAGCGGCTTACCGCGCAGGGAGAACACAGCCTGGGTCTGCACATCGCGAATCTTGGTGATTGACCCCGAGGCCGAATCGCCCTCCGTGATGAAGATGCAGGTCGATTCTTTCAGCTCTTCGTCGCCTTTGATGTCGTTGAAGTGCACCTGACAGTCTCTCAGCTTCGGATTATGCAGATTGACCTTCTTGGCGCGCTCGCGGGCTTGTTTTGTCACGCCCGCCATTGCCTTGCGGTCTCTTTCGCTCTGCTGGATTTTCTTTTGCAGCTCTTCGGCCGTGTCTTTGTCGCGATGCAGGTAGTTATCAAGCTCCTTCTTAAGGAAGTCGCTGATAAATTTCGCCACGGTCGGACCCTCCGGACCGATGTCTTTCGAGCCTAACTTCGTCTTGGTCTGCGACTCAAACACCGGCTCCTCAACTTTGATGCTGATGGCCGCAACCATGCCGTTGCGAATGTCGGCGTTGTCAAACGACTTGCCATAAAACTCCTTGATCGTGCGCCCCACGGCCTCTTTATATGCCGTCAGGTGCGTGCCGCCATGGGTCGTGTTCTGGCCGTTGACAAACGAGTAATATTCCTCGCCGCGCTGGTCCGTGTGGGTCAGAATTATCTCTATGTCATCCCCTTTGAGGTGAATGGGCTGATAGAGCGGGTCGCTGGTCATGTACTCCTTAATAAGGTCGGCCAAGCCATTTGATGAGCGATAGCGCCGGCCGTTAAACAGGATCACCAACCCCGTGTTCAAGAACGTGTAATTCTTAATCAGAGGCAGGATATGCTCCTCGCGATAACGATAATCCTTGAAGATTTCCGAGTCGGGAGTAAAGGTCACAAGCGTGCCGTTTTTCTCTTCCTCCGGGACGTCAATGATGCCGGAATCTTCAATCAGATTACCGCGCTCAAACTTGATTTGGCGCATCTTGCCGTCGCGCACCGACGTGATGATGAAGCTCGTGCTCAGGGCGTTAACCGCCTTGATGCCCACGCCGTTCAGACCCACCGACTTCTTAAAAGCCTTGGAATCATACTTTGCGCCGGTGTTCATCTTTGAGGCCACGTCGGCCAATTTCTCCAAGGGGATGCCGCGCCCTTCGTCGCGAACCTCCACACTCAGCTCGTCGATGACGTTCACCGTGATCTGCTTGCCGAAGCCCATCATGAACTCGTCGATGCCATTGTCAAGCACCTCTTTCAGAAGCACATAGATGCCGTCGTCGCTCGCCGTGCCGTCGCCTAACTTGCCTATATACATGCCCGGGCGCAACCGAAGGTGTTCCTTCCAGTCAAGCGTCCGAATGTCGTCTGCTGAATAATTTATCTGTAATTCATCGCTCATAACGGTGCAAATATAGCAATTTTTTTTGAATTTACCGCGCCCACTTTACCGGTTTTTCAAAAAAAATGCTTAAATTTGCACCTCGAAATAACATAACCTAACTTTATTTTTACATTTTTCTGATATGAGAAAGAAAATCGTTGCCGGCAACTGGAAAATGAACACCACCTTGGCCGAAGGCGTTGGCCTCGCTAAGGACGTGAACGAAGCTCTTGCCGGTCGTTCTCCCAAGTGTGACGTAGTTATCTGCGTGCCTTTCACCCACTTAGCTCCCGTAGCCGGAGTTATCGATTCCAAGAAACTCGGCCTCGGCGCTGAAAACTGCGCTGACCACCTCAAAGGTGCCTACACCGGCGAAGTTTCCGCCCCCATGGTAGCCTCCACCGGCGCCACCTATGTTATCCTCGGTCACAGCGAACGCCGCCAATACTACGGCGAAACCTCCGAAATCCTCAAGACCAAGGTTAACCTCGCCCTCGAAAACAACCTTACCCCCATTTTCTGCATCGGCGAAGTGCTCGAACAGCGCGAAGACGGCACCTTCTTTGACGTAGTTAAGGCTCAGATCGAAGAAGCCCTCTTTGATCTCTCAGCCGAAGACTTCGGCAAGATCATCCTGGCTTACGAACCCGTTTGGGCTATCGGCACCGGCAAGACCGCTACCGACGACCAGGCTCAGGAAATGCACGCCTTCATCCGTGGCGTCATCGCCGGCAAGTATGGCCAGGAAGTGGCTGACAACTGCTCAATCCTCTATGGTGGCTCGTGCAAGCCCTCTAACGCCAAGGCTCTCTTCGCCAAACCCGACGTTGACGGCGGCCTTATCGGTGGCGCTTCCCTCGCTGCCGCTGACTTCATGGGCATCGTCGACGCCTGGAACTAATCCCTTGTCAATCAATAAGAGGCTGTGTCAAATTTCCTCCTAATGTAGGGACATCGTGTAATGCTATGCTTTTAAGAGAGCAAATAGCATTCCGCGATACGCCCGCCCATAGGGCGCAAAATAGCCCGGAGGGCTTTCACTACGGTTAACCCCCAGTTGGCGCCATAGGCGACTACTGGGGGACCAAGAACCGCTCCACCTCTTACACAACCCCGGCGGGGTTGCACCTTTTCAGCGGATTGTGCAACCCCGCCGGGGTTGACTTATAAGTAGTTAGGCTTCCCCGGGTAGGGCTGACGCCCAACCCGGGGTTAACCAGAGTGAAAGCCCTCCGGGCTATAAATTAACAGCAATAGGTCTCCGCGAATTTTGACACAGCCTCTTTTCCCTTTAAATATGCAATTATGGGAAGCTACTCAATTTGGGCAGTCGCCTCCGTTCTCTTCGGAGTCACTTGCGGCGTAATCTACACCCTCATAGCCCGCTACCGCCATTTCCGAGGCAACCCCTGGCGCCGCTTCGGCGTCTGGACCGTCATTTACACCATCTTCGCCTTCCTCCTAACCGGCCTCCTCTACCACTACCTCTCCGACTAATCCACGAAGAGGGAGAGGGTGCAGATTGCGAGCATGGTGGCGCAATAGAGGGTGTTGAGCCAGAATTTGGATGGGGGGAGGGTT
>CAZLMV010000003.1:0-3896 GCA_964560625.1 uncultured Bacteroides sp.
GCGAGTGCAAAGTTACGCCAACTTTTTGACATACGCAAATTTTTTGTTCACGAGAATTTTTATGTTTTACAGCATATTTTTGGTAAGACGCTGATTTGCCGCAGATTAGCGAACCGCAAAATTTTTCTAATTTAACTTTCTTTAACATTCAGATTAGAGCAATCGGAGCAATTTGAGCAATTTGAGGGAGGCGAAAAGGCTCATTTCATTCGCCCACAATCAAGGCCGCGGGTAAATTTGCGTTTGGGTGGGGTTTATGGTTAGGGTGACTTCCGAGCCGAGGGGGAGGGGGAGGTTTTGGGGGACGTGGCCGATGGGGGCATTGAAGGCGATGGGGAAGGAGCGGTCGGCGGTGAGGCGGGCGATCATTTGCTCCATGGTTTCACCGTTGCGGTCGGGGTGATAGTCAGTGAATTGACCGACGATGAGGCCGGCGATGCGGTCGAAGGCGCCGTTGAGGCGCAGGCGATAGAGCATGCGCTCGACTTTGTAGACGGGTTCGGCGATGTCTTCAATGAAGAGAATCGACCCGGGGAGGCCTATTATATTATAAGGAGTGGAGATGAGGCCGTCGAGCACGGCCAAGTTGCCGCCGACGAGCGTCCCCGAGGCCGAACCGGGGCGATTGAGGGGCGAAGCGGGCCATGAGATGGGGGAGAAGGTGCCGGTGGTGAGGATTTCGAGGAGTCGGCGGTTGGCTTCGTCGTCTGGACATTCGCTCAGGGCGAGTTCTTTGGCCATGGAGCCATGGATGGAGCGGATTCCGGAGTTGAACCAGAGGGCATGGAGGGCGGAGACGTCGGAAAATCCGATGAGCCAGACGGGCCGCGGCGTGAGGTCACTCAGGAGGTGGACGCAACCATAGCCGCCGCGCGCGCAGAGGATAGCTTTGACGTCAGGATTGGCCAAAGCGGCCTTAAAATCGGCCAAACGGGCCTCAATGGTCCCCGAATAGGTCCCGGAGCGGCCTAAGGCGGTGGGAAAAATCTCGACGCGAAAACCACGGGCGCGAAGAGCCTCGTCGGCACCGCGAACTAACTGAGAATCAACGGCTGAGGCGGGGGCGAGGATAGCCACTAAGTCGCCGGGGCGAAGCAGGGGTGGAGTAATAAATTTCGTCATAATGAGCGCAAATATAGAAAAATTTTTGCTAATTTGGCAGAATAGTTTTAAATTTGTAGCCTCAGAAACCACAAAAAAGATAACCCAAGTGAGTTATAGTATTCTTGACTTGCTGTGTCTGATCGGCGCAGTGTGCCTGTTCCTCTACGGAATGAAGGTGATGAGTGAAGGCTTGCAGAAGGCTGCAGGCGACAGGTTGCGTAACATCCTTTCGGCCATGACGCGCAACAGGTTTACCGGGACGATGACCGGCATGTTTATCACGGCGCTGATCCAGTCGTCGTCGGCCTCGACGGTGATGGTGGTGAGCTTCGTGAACGCGGGCTTGATGACCCTCTCGCAGGCCATGTCGGTAATCATGGGCGCGAACGTCGGCACGACGTTTACGGCGTGGATCATCGCCCTGTTTGGCTTCAAGGTCAACATGTCGGCGTTCATGCTTCCGCTATTGGGCATTGCGGTGCCGCTGACAATGATGTCGTCGAGCCGCAAGAAGAGCATCGGCGAATTCCTCATCGGCTTCGCGTTCCTCTTCATGGGCCTGGACATGATCAGCAAGTATGTGCCTGACCTTCAGGCCAATCCGGAGATGTTTGCCTTCCTCCAGCAATACACGGGCAATGGCTTCAGCTCCATTCTGATCTTCATGGCCGTGGGCTGCTTGGTGACGATGGTCATCCAGAGTTCGGCCGCCACGTTTGCCATCACGCTGATTATGTGTTCCAAGGGCTGGATCACGTTCGAATTAGCCTGCGCCATCGTCCTCGGCGCGAACTTGGGCACGTGTATCACCCCCCTCTTGGCCTCCATGAGCGGCAACACGGCGGCCAAGCGTACGGCCTTAGGCCACCTGCTGTTCAACATTTTAGGCTTCCTATGGCTGCTGCCGCTGTTCGTGCCGTTCGTCCACATGAACGAATGGCTCACGGAGCTCATCGGCCAGGGCGACCCGAATCAGCTTTATAACTACGTGGCCCACCTCCAGCAGACCGAGCCCGACATCTATAACCACCTCTTTGACAACTCTTTGCCGGTGACTCACCCGGCGCTGAAGCAGATTGCAGCGATGCAGATTTCGGTGTCGTTCGGCATGTCGATGTTCCACACCACCTACAACATCGTCAACCTTTCGATAATGATTTGGTTCACAAATCTTTACGTCAAAGCCGTGGAAAAACTTCTCCCCTCCAAGACCACCGAAGAAGAATTCAGCCTCAAATACATCGGCGGCTCGCTGGTCAGCGCCTCCGAGCTCAACATTGCCCAGGTTGAAAAAGAAGTCGGAGTGTTTGCCCAGCGGGTTGACCGCATGGTCGGCATGGCCCAGGAGCTGCTCCACCTCAATGCTAAGACCAAGGATTTCAACCAGTTATACTCACGCTTGGAGAAATATGAAGACATCTCTGACCGCATGGAGCGCGAAATTGCCGACTTCCTCACCCGCACCAGCCAGGGCCGCCTGAGCAACGACGGCAAGCGTCGCATCGCCGCCCTCTACAACATCAACTCCGAAATTGAAAGCATCGGCGACAGCTGCAACAACTTCGGCCGCGTCTTGGCCCGCAAACAAGAGGTCAGCGTGCATTTCAACGAGGTGATCAAGGAGAACATTGACTCAATGTTTGTCTTAGTGGCCGAGGCGATGAACGGCATGATCACGATGCTCGAAAACATTGAAAACGTCAAGGAAGACCAACTCCTTGCCGCCTATAATAAAGAGCGGGAAATCAACAACTTCCGCAACCAACTCAGAAACAAAAACGTAGAAAATATCAACAACGGACTCTATGACTACCAGGCCGGCATCTTCTTCATGGACGCCATCAGCGACCTGGAAAAAGTGGGCGACTACATCATCAACGTCGTAGACACCATCCGCGATTCAATGACTAAAAAAGCATGAAAAAAACCTTAATTCTCAGCACCTTAGGCCTCGTTGCCGCGACGGCAGCCGCCGAAGTACTCACCCCCGCGCAAGCCCTGAGCCGCGCCTTGGGCGAAAACCCCGCGACGATGCGCAAAATCGCCTCAAAAGAGCGCGCCCTGACTCCCGCAATGACCATTGGCGCCCTCGACGCGCCCGAAATCTACGTGATGACCCCGGCGCCCGACGCCCTGCTCATCCTCTCGGCCGAAAGCGAGACCCCCACCCTGCTCGGCTATAGCGACGACGCCACTTTTGACCCGCAAAACATCCCCGACGGCCTCCAAGCCCTCTTAGAGCGCTATGCCTTTGAAATTCAGGCCGTTCGCGCCGGAATTGCCGGAGCCGCCACGGGCTCTCGCGCCGACATGGCCCCGATTCTCCCCCTCTGCAAAACCACCTGGAACCAGGACCGACCCTACAACAACAGCTGCCCGAAACTCAACGGCCAATACACCATGACCGGCTGCGTCGCAACGGCTATGGCCCAGGTACTCAAGGCTTTAGAGTATCCCGCGAAATGCAACGGCGGCTCCGAAACCTACAAATGGGCCAACGGCAACCAGAACCTCACTCTGAACTTCGACGACGTGACCCTCAACTGGGCCGTCATGAAAGATAATTACACCTCCTCGGGCGTCACCACCGCCTCAAAGGCCGTGGCCCAGCTGATGCAAGCCTTAGGCTATGCCGGCCACATGAACTATTCCCCCTCAGCCTCAGGCACTTACGGCACCTCCATGGCCGCCGGCCTCATCAACCACTTTGACTATGACTGCACCCTGAGCTATGAGCTGCATGAATGGTACACCCAAAACGAATGGGAAGAGATGATTTACAGCAACTTAGC
>CAZLMV010000003.1:3996-29740 GCA_964560625.1 uncultured Bacteroides sp.
TGCTGGGACACCTTCGGCACCGACAAAACCTCTGTCAACTTGGGCTCTGCCGCCAAATTCACCGGCGGATTCTACAATCTCAGCCCCTTCGACGCCAAAAACGTGACCCCCGGAGTGAAGCTCGTCAATGAAGAAACCGGCGAGGAAACCCTGCTGCGCTCCACGGCTAACTACACCAGCGCCATCGTGCCCAATTCGGGATTCAACGAATTCTCCGTGACCATGTCAAAATCCTTGACTCCGGGCACTTACACGGTCCACCCCACCATCTATAACCGCACCACCAAGGCCACCTTTGACATGCGTGCCCGCGTGGGCGGCCACGGCTACCTTATCGCCAAAGTTGAAGGCTCAACCATCACCTTCACCGAGCCGGCGCGTTCGGCCGTCAAAGCCTCTAACATCAAGCTCACCAGCAAGGCTTACACGAACTCTCCCTTCTCCATCTCCGCCACTCTGACCAACTCCACCTCGCTGGCCTACAACGGCGCCGTAATCCCCGCAATTTTCAGCCCCACCACCGGCAAAGTGGTCAAAGTTTTTGAGAATTTCGCCGTCAACATGGGCCCGCAGGAAAGCCAGGAAATCAGCCTGATGTGTGGCCTCGACTCCTCGGTTGCTGCCGGAAGCTATGACTTCTGCCTGATGGACGAAGACGGCAAAATGGCCGGCAACGCCCTGCGCATCACCGTCAGCGCCCGCCCCGCCGCCGCCGTGATGAAAGTCCTTGACCTGAAGGCCACTAACACCGCGCAAAACAACCTGACTTTCGAACTGAAAATAACCTGCCTTGAGGGCTATCTCTCCGCGCCGGTCTATGTGGTCATCTTCCCGCGCTCGGGCCAGGGCACCAACCTTGACCTCTTCATGACGGAGCCGCTGCTGATGAGCGCCGGCGAGACCAAAACCGTCACCGTCAGCAGCACGTTTGCCGACGGCAAGCCCGGCCAAACCTACTCAGCCATAGCCTATTACATCAATGGCGAGAACTATAACGTCCCGATGGAAAACTATAGCTTAGTGCCGTTCACGCTCTCAAGCGGCGAATATGGCGAATCAGACACCAACGCCATTGACGAAGTCCTTGACGAAGGCGCAGTCACCGAATGGTTTGACCTCCAGGGCCGCCGCGTGGCCGCTCCCGGCCGTGGCTTAGTCATTGGCCGCCAGGGAGATAAAGTCATCAAGCGCGCCTTATGAAAAGGCTGCTAATCGTCGGAGCCGGCGGATTTATCGGCGGCTTCATCTGCAAACGCGCCCTCGAATTGGGCTACGACACGACGGCCGGAATCCGACCGTCGACGTCGCGCCAATATCTCGAGGACCCGCGCCTGAAATTCCTCGAATTTGACTATTCCTCAGCCGAATCCATCGCCGCGACCCTCGCCGCGAGCGGCCAAAGCTGGGATTATGTGATTTACAATCTCGGCGCCACTAAGTGCACCAATTTCAGGGACTTTAACCGCATCAACTTCGAATGTCTGCGCAACTTCGGCACAGCCCTGCGCCAATGCGGAATCCAGCCGGAGAAGTTCCTCTATGTCAGCTCCTTATCGGCCCTCGGGCCCGGCGACGAAAAGGACTACGCGCCGCTGACGGAGAAGATGCTCCCCAACCCCAACACCAAGTATGGGCTCTCGAAAATCAAGGCCGAGCAATGGCTTGAAACCCTTTCGGGGCTCAACTGGATAATTTTCCGTCCCACAGGCGTTTACGGCCCTCACGAGAAGGATTATCTGATGATGATTCAGTCCATCGACAAGCATTTTGACTTCGGCGTGGGCTATCGGAAGCAGATGCTGACGTTCATCTACGTCGAGGACCTTGTGGACGCCATGTTTAAGGCCTTGGAAAAGGCGCCGATAAATCGGAAATACAACATCTCGGAGCCGGCGGCCTACACGCAGGCCGAATTTCGCAAGATTGTGGCCGAGCTGCTCGGGCGGAAATTTGTGGTGCCCGTGAGATTGCCGCTGTGGGCCGTGAAGGGCGTCAGCGTCGTCGCCGAGAAGATTGGCGCCATCACCGGCAAGCCCTCCACCCTCAATTCCGACAAATATCAGATCATGAAGCAGCGCAACTGGAACTGCACTACCTCCGCCGCCGAGGAAGACTTCGGATTCCGCGCCGCCATCCCCCTGCGCGAAGGCCTCCGCAAAACCATCGCCGCCTATCGCGGCAGCCGCGAGGACTAAGGCTCTCGCGCGCATGCGCGCGATCATTACAAATAATATTCGCGCTAAATCTTATAATTCTTATAATTCTTATAAAAAGTTTAGCCGCCCCGATTTAGTCGGGGCGGCTGATTTTGTTTGCGGGGTAGTTTAGAGCTTGCGGAGCTCGCCGTTGACGATGTAGAGACCGTTATGGGCCTTGATTACGCGGCGGCCTTGCAGGTCGTAGATCGTGGCGGGGCCTTCGGTGCTGACTTCAATGATGGCGTCGCTGCCTTCGGCCGGCTGTACGGTCACGGCGCAGGTGGCCGTCTTCGTACCGGTGGTCACGGTGATGATAGCGTTGCCTTCGGAGATGCCGGTCACTACGCCGTTGTCTACGGTGGCTACCAACTCGTTAGAGCTCGTCCAGGCCACCTCCTTCGGGGTGTTGGCCGAGAGAGTGGCGGTGTCGCCAACCTTGATTACGAGCGAGGCGGGGGTGATGGCCAACTCGCCGGCGGGGGTGGTGCCGGGCCAGAGGGCTACGTCCTCATAGGGGAAGTCATAGTCGTCGGCTTCGGCGGGGTCGCCATATTCGGCGCGGTTAAATTTGATGTAGTTGGCATAGGTGGGGTTGGCGAGGTATTCATTGCCGGCGGCGGTCATGGCCTCAGCCTTGTCGTCGGGGGCATTTTCCATGCGGTATTCCACCAAGCTCTGCGTAAGTGCCTGAGCCACGGCGTTTTCCTGGTCGGGGTAGAACGTGTATTTGCCTTCGGTGATGAGGTCGATGCTCAGGTGCTTGAACACGCCGTCGTAAGCTGCGCCGTTGGTCAGTTCCTCTTCATAGAAGAAGGCGATGTCGCCGTTGTTCATCAGGCTCATGGTTGAGTAAGCGGAGCCGATGCCGGAAACCTGATAGCGGCCGCCCCAGGTGGTGAAGTCGTTGGCTGAGTCGAAGTCTTCGCCGGAGTCGAGGCGCTTCCAGGCAATGCTGACGTTGGCGCGAGCGCCGCCGTAGGGGAATGACTGCAGGGCCATGAAGCAGGGCTGGCCGGTGGTCACGTTCTTAACGGGGAGGATGAAGATTTCGCCGTCGCAGGCAGCGATGGAGCCCATGCCCATGTTGGTATTGACGTGATTGCCAATCCATTTGCCTTCGCCGGTGGTGGGGTTGGTGTAGCGGAAAATGTTGAAGTTACGGCCGCCGCCCTTGCCGCGAGCTGCGAGGAGCACGGAGCCGTCGGGGAGTTCTTCAGCCTTGGGTTCGTCGGCATTGGAGGCCACGGGGCACTGGTTGTAAGAGCCGAGGATGTGCCAGTTTTCGCCCATGTCGTCGGTGTAGAGCACCCAGTTGCGGGTTGAGCCCTGGTTGTTGCCGCCGTTGGCGTTTTTGTTCTGGCTGGAGATTACGGAGTAGACGCGATAGTAGTCGCCCACCTTGATGTAGCGGCTCTGCATGGCGCGGCCGGAGCCGAAGAACATGCCGTCGATTTCGCCGTTGCGGGGTTCGCCGTCAAAGAGCGAGTAGATCTGCTCGGTGAGGTTCATGGGCGCGGACCAGGTGGTGCCGCCGTCGTGTGAAATCCAGCGGATGGCTGATTGCGGGTTGTTGCGGCGGCTTGACCAGAAACCAGTCGGGCCACCCACGGCCATCATCAATACGGTCTGGCTTTCGCGGTCGGCCACGAGGGCAGCGTCGCCCCAAGCGCAGTCCCAAGCCTCTGCGGCATTGGCAACTACTTCGCTCCAGTTGTCGCCCTTGGTGTAAGCGTGGTTATATTCGGTCACGGGGTTGCCGTCGGCGTCGTAGGCGAAGCCGGGGGCGGTCCAGGTGGCGCCGTTGTCGTCGCTCGTGGCAATGGTCAGGTCGATGTTGCCGCCGCCAAGGTCGCCGTTACACCAGCGATAGTCGTAGGCCGTGATCAGGCGTCCTTCATTTTCACCGGCGCCCACGGTGGTGATGGCCGGAATGCGGATCTGGCGGTTAACCTGGTTGCGCGGATAGACGTTGACGGGCTCTTCATACGTGCGGATATAGCGGCGCACGGTGATGGTGAAGTTTTCGAGAACTACGTCATTTTGGCGATAGTTACCACCCGTGGTGATGAACTGGGGAATGTAGTCATGCGGCAGGTCCGACAGGGCGATGTGGTGCTTCTCGGTGCCCTGCAGGTTCAGGTTCACTTCGTGGGCGGGATCTTCGAGGCCGGAAGTGATGCGCAGGTTCGTGGAGCCATTTTCCTGCAAGCAGTAAACGTCAACGGAGAAGTCGCTGATATAGTACTCGTTAGGCAGGGTGAAAGAGAAGGTGTTTGAGCCGTCGGAGGAGGAAATCAGCAGGAATGCGTCGGGGTGTTCGTCGACGTTCAGCGGGGCAGTCCAGTCGCTGATAGAGAGGTTGTTGAAATTCGTCTCAAACTTGATGTTCAGCATGCCGCCGTAGGTCCAAATGCCTTGCCACTGGTTCGTGGGGACAACATTATTGCCCACGCGGCGCAGGTAGCCGTGAGCCATGTCGACGGGGACTTTCGAGGTGATAACCACGGGGACAACCACTGAGTTGTCGTCATAATTATCCCAGAAACCGAGGTTGCCGTTAGCGCCACCAAAGCAGTTGAGCTTCATGTTCTCGTTTTCGCTCAGGGTGATGTAAATGGGGCGCTTGCCGTTGAAGGAACTTGAGATTGCGGTGCCGTCCTTTTTGGTCTCAGCGGTGGAGATCAACCAAGTGTCGCAATAGCCGGCGGTGCCTTCATCCACGAGCACAGCCTTGCCATTATTGCCTTGAGAGCTCTTGGCTGCCAAGACTTTACCGGTGCCGGCGGCGCGGTTGTAGATCTTCACGGTGTGAGTTTCCTCGTCGGCCACTACGAAGGCCCAGAGGTGGGTGTCGTCTTCAAAGAAGCCCTTGTCCTTGGCCGAGAAGCTCATGGTTTCGTTGCCGTTATTATATAAGGCGTAGCCATTGACGCCGAGCTCGAGGTTATACCAAGTGGTCCACTCGTCGTGCTTGCCGTTGACGATCAGGTCGGTCTCCACGGGGAAAACATAGTCGGGAGCCACATAATCCGGGTCACGGGTGATGGTTACGGTAAACTCCTTGAATTCCACGGGGTTACCATTGTCGCCGTGGAGCACGAAGTAGGCATCCTGGCCTTTGGTGATGGTCTGGTCTACAACCAAATCAGTGCCGGGCACCAAAGGCTGCTGCGCGCCGCCCTGAACGGCGATACTTAAGCTCGTGTTGTTAGTGGTCACGGCAGCCTTGAAAGCATAGTGGCTAACGTACCACTTGCCGCCCTTCAGACACTCGATGACCACCTTGGTGGCAGCATTAACGGTACCGGAATTCAACTTCAAGTTGCCCGAAGTCGTATTCACGAAGTTATTTGCTGCGGAACCGCCTTCGGGGCCGCGCTCGGACGTCACAGTGACGCCTGCTTCCTGTTCGCTGGAAGTCCACATTGAGCGAAAGCTACCCGAACCGGTCAAGGTACCCTCATCGCAATTTACTTGATACGTAATCGTCTCCGGCTCAGTCGTTTCCTGGCCATGAGCTGACACGCACACGCCGGCCAATAGCAATGCCGGCAAAAACAAACGTGTAAATTTCATTGAATAAGAAATATGATTTAAGTAATTGATTGATTAGCGCATAAAATACCCCCCAAAGATACAAAAAAAATCCCACCCCACCAAATTTCCCCCCCAAAATTACTTCCCGTTACTTTCCGGGAAGGAGGTGGGCGAAGTGTTTGTGGGCCAGTGAGAGGAGCGTAATTTCGCCTGCGGCCAAGCGCTGGAGGTCGGTTTCGGAGACGCGGTCGCGATAGGTTTTGCCGCCGAGGTCAGCAAGGATGTGGGTCTTAGGGCTCGCTGTGTCGAGTCGGACATTCGTAAACGGCGTCTTATCTTCCTCTGTCAGAGTGTATTTGATGGAATAGGCAATGTCGCGAACGCGACCGGGGGTAGGCTCCAAGATTCGCTGCTTTACCAGGGAGTTGATGTCACGCAAGGCGGTGTCAGGGCTGACCTCAGCTATGCGAGCCCAATTTTTGGCGGTGAGCTTGGCGTCGTAGCCGTCGAGATATTTATTCAGCACCGAGCGCTGACGCTCAGATATTTGCGCGCCTGAGTGGGTGCTCCAAAACGTAGCTTTTCGGAGCACCATGGATAGCATTGCGTTGGAATCGTCGGCAGCAGAGATCAGCGCCGTGAAGTACCATTGCAGCCACTCGGTGATGTCGCCGGTGCCGCGCTGAGTGCGCTCCAACACCTTATAATAATGTGACTTATCTTTGAGAATCTGACGGCTGAGACTGTAAAAATGCAACCCTTCACCATCTAATTCGGCCAAAACCATGTCTGACAACGCGCGCCCGATGCGTCCATTGCCATCGTCAAAGGGATGGATACTCACAAACCATAGGTGAGCAATGGCCGATTTCAAAATCCCGGTGTACTCCCGCGAGTTGAACCAACGGATAAACTGCGCCATTTCCGCCGGAACTCTATCCGGCTCCGGCGCACGATAATGGAGGCGCTCGCGCCCAAAAGTGCCGGAGATAACAGACATATCCTCAGTGCGATACGCTCCGACAGTCATGTTCCGTCCGTTAGGAAATAGTGCGGTATGCCAGCCGAATAGTCTGTCGTCGGTCAAAGTTCGGTCGGCGTTGTGGGTGGCATCAAGCATCATCTCCACGATCCCCTCCACGTAATGAGTCGGCTCCTTGGTTTGGGGCAATTCCACCCCGAATTTGCGGGCCACAGAACTGCGCACCTCGTCAGTGTTGAGGTTAACGCCCTCAATGGCCGACGAGGCCACAACATCGTTGGTAACCGCCTCAACAGTAGCGGCTAAACGGCTATCAAAACCGATGGCCGACATGCGCCCTGCAAGGTAACCCAAGGCATGCATCGCTTGGGCGTGGAGAGGGTCAATCGTGGCGCGATCCCAGGTGAAATTCGGCCAATTAGGAGTTTCGTGTATAAACATAATCTTTCGCAATTAGACCGCAAATATAACAATTTTTCGCCAAATAAGCCGCAAATTTTGCGTCTTATTTCAAAATCTAACCCGCAACAGAAGCTAAGGTGTCGGTTTCGTCAAAATTTATGCCCCTCTATTGTGGGTGAATTGAGGGAGGAGAGGTGATGATTGAGGAGGCGGGTTAGGGTGTCGGTGGTGGGGATGTCTGATGTGGCGAGGGTGTCGGTGCGGAAAGTGGTGTGGAGGGTTGTTCGGAGTTGTTGGGGGGAGATGTCAAAGGATTGCGCGGTGGTGGTGAGCCAGTCTTCGCAGGTGGTGCGTTCGGAGATGAAGGCGTTGAGGGCGGCTTCTTGGGCGGCTTGTTTGGACTTTTTGGGCAATTGGCGGTTGATGTCGTCGTGGGCGAAGGAGTCGCGATCCAAGTCGATAATGAAGAGGTCGAAATCCTCCACGACCGAGCGAATCAGCTCCTTAGATTCCTGAAACTCGTAGGCAAGAATGTCGTAATTCAGCGGCTGTCGACCGATAGGGTCCGCGGCGAGGCGCTCAAGAATCATCATGTAGACGCCATAGCCGGCCGCCCCATGTTTCATACGGAGTTTGAGGACGTTAGTTTTGTTGCGCTCGTTAGCAGAACGTTTGAATGTGTTCATGAGAAATACAAAATTAAAAAAATACAAAATACAAAGTAATTAGTGGTAGGGATGCACCCTATGCTTTTTATTTAGTTCGCTATAGCCCGGAGGGCTTGCACCGCGGTTAACCCCCGATTGCGCAGCTATCGGGGGATTAGTCATGCTTTCCTCTCCCGGTCAACCTCGGCGAGGTTGCACCTTCTCGGCAGATTGTGCAACCCCGCTGGGGTTGAATTATAAGTAGTTTTGCTGCCCGGGGTAGGGCTGACGCCCAACCCCGGGTTAACCGCGGTGAAAGCCCTCCGGGCTATTTTGCTCACCTTAGGCATCCGAGGTTGCTCCTTGGTGACAAAGGATTTTGCGGGTGAGAGGCGGCCGCGGCTGCACCGGGGTGCAGCCCTACAGGAGGGTGGGGTGTGTTTTAGTGAGTAATTCATTTTTGCGGTGCAAAGTTACGAACGCAATGAGGGGGTAAACCGCAAAAAAAGAAAAAATTTTGAAAAAAAATTTTGCGAGAAAAAAACCCGCCTTTAGGAGCGGGATTAACGCGTGGGTTTTATAATTCTTATAAATCTTATAATTCTTATAAGTCTTATAAAGATTCATTATTTGTAGCGTGAGGAGCACCCGGCTATTTGTCGCGCGCCTGGTACCCGAGGGCGGGCGCCCTCCCCAGTTAAATTTTTCATAGTATTTTGAGTGTTAAATGATTGAGTCGTTAATGAGGTAGTTTTGGAGGGCAGAGGTGGGGGTGGTGTTGGCGTAGCAGTAGAGGCAGCCGTGGGGGCAGGTGTTGTAGGTGCCGATGTCTTTTGAGGTGATGCAGGCGCAGAGTGGGCGCTGGCCTTTGTCGGTTTTTAGTTGGGCGATTTGGGGGATTAATTCGGGGGAAAGGCGGCAGATTAAGTCGGGATCGATGCAGCGGTTGTGGGTGATTCCGAATTGGGATAGGTCTGCTTTTTCGGCACAGGTCGACAGGGTAAGGGGGAGGTTGAGCGCGGATAACCGGCGGCCAAAGTCTATCATTTCGTCCTCGGTCCATTCATGGTAATTTACGCCGGCGGCAGTTAGATTTCGGCCGACTTTTCGATAGGAGGAGATATCCGCGAAGCTGAATACGAGTTTTTCGGCGTATCCTCTAAGGCGAGAAGCGATATTGTCGATTTTTCGCAGCAAATCGTCGGCGGAAATTTTGTCGGTGAGCATCAGCGGGTCAAAGCGCCAGACCGCGGAGCCGGCACCGAGGGTGTCGACAATGCGCTTGAAGGTTTCGATGCGCCGGCTTAGCGCGGGAACTCGCGGCTCCAGGCCTTCGGCTTCGTAATCATTGAGAGTAAATTGGACGTAGCAACCGATATTGCGCTCTTTTAGCCTCGGCAAAAACTGGATAAGAGGCTCGGGATTCTTTGACCAAAAGACGATGAAGCGAGTCTGTTCAAAAGACACATAAGAATCCTTGCCATTATACGGATTGCGCCAACGAGCATATCCTTCCTCAAGACGCTCAAAGAACCATTGGGCATAAAAAGCGGGAATGTCCGTAGCCCTGCTGGCTGAAACTATCAGCGGCGCCTGCGCGTCCACGATAGTTCCGTCTCGTAAGGTCAATTTAACTTTGTTGCTTTTCATGCCGCAAAGTTACACATTCCTATGGGCAAAAGTCAAACACATAAATGTTAAAAATACCTAAACGTCTGAATTGATAGGTCTTTTCCCCTCTTGGTTTATGCGGTGAGGGCGATTTTGTAGGTTTTGATGCCGGAGGTGGTCGTGACGGATAGGATGTAGATTCCGGGCGAGAGGGATGAGATATTGATGGTTGAGTCCTTGGTTTCAGAGACTTTTATGCCGGAATTGTTGAAGATTGACGCCGAATTGTAGCTGCCGGTCAGATATAATTCGCCTCCTTTTACGCTATAGGAAAACTCGGTCTTAGTGCCGAGGATGGAAGTGGAGATTTCCTCATAGTTGATATCCTTTAGCCATTGGGCAATCTTCGAAGAGCAGTTTGACGTCTCGGCAGATCGAATCCAGAGCGCGGGCTCGAGAAATTCGCCGTCAGGGATAAGTCTTTTGGCGTCAGAAACCACTCCACTGATGCCCGAAGAATGGCTCGAGACGATTAGTCCGATGCGTTTACCGGCCATCTCAGCTCCATGATTGAATAGGAACGTTTGGAGCGGCGCGGCCATTTGGCTCCACCACAAAGGCGCACCTATGATTATGGTGTCATACTTGCTCAGGTCCACGTCTACCGGGTCAATAGCCGGATATGAAGATGCATCATCCGGATGATTACGGATGGCCGAAATCAGTGCGCTGCCAATTTCATAGCCATTCGCCGCATAATCAAGACCCTTCTCCGCCGGCTCAATTTCCACCACATCACACTCAATGCGGCTCGCGAGCTCCTTCACAATCCGCTCAACATTGTTCGTATAACTATAATAAACCACCAGAGTCTTAGCGCTGAGCGAACCCGCTGCAATGCAGAGGGTGAATATTATTGACAAAAATCTGATCATATTAGTTGGTTTTGAAGTTTTTATGGAAGAAGTCGGCGATTTGGGCGAAGGGGATGATGTTTAGTTGGTCGTAGAGGTCGGTGTGGTTCGCGCCGGGAATCACTACGAACTCTTTGTTGTCTCCTTTGAGTTTGGCGAAGGCGTCTTTGCCGAAGTAGAAGGAGTGGGCCCGGTCGCCATGGATGATCATCACGGCGCGTTCAATTTCGTCTGCGCGGCTCATCAGCGGGAAGTTAATCCATGGAATTGGGGAAGTGGCGTTGCGGCCGCCGTTGGAGTTCAGTGAGCGGGGGTGATATCCGCGCGGCGTTTTATAATAAGCGTGATAATCCTTAAGGAATTGCGGAGCATCGTCCGGCAAAACGTCGGGCACTCCGCCGCCAAGTTTGGGCTTACCCGCAAGGTAATCCTCGGTGCGCTGCCGGGAGAGATTCTTGCGCAACTCATTGCGGGCCTCGGCGGAGTCGGCACTGTCGAAATATCCGTTGGCATTCACGCGGCTCATGTCATACATGGTTGATGCAACCGTAGCTTTTATGCGCGTATCGGCCGCGGCAGCGTTGATGGCAATTCCTCCCCAGCCGCAAATGCCGATAATGCCGACTGCTTCGGGGCGGACCATCGGGTTGGTGACAAGGAAGTCAATTGCGGCGCTGAAATCTTCGGTGTTGATGTCGGGCGACGTCATGTAGCGTGGATGGCCACCGCTCTCGCCCGTAAAAGAGGGGTCAAAAGCAAGCGTGATGAATCCGCGCTCGGCCATTTCCTGCGCGTAAAGTCCTGCAGCTTGCTCTTTTACCGCACCGAAGGGGCCGCACACGGCGATGGCCGGGAGGGGATGATTTGCATTTTTCGGCACATAGAGGTCGGCTGCAAGAGTGATGCCGTAACGGTTGGGGAAAGTTACTTTTGAGTGGTCAACTTTATCGCTTTGAGGGAAGGTCTTGTCCCAATCGCGGGTGAGGGTAAGGTTTTCGGTAATCATCTTGTTTTCAGGGGTTTGAGTGTGGGCATTGAAATGGATTGCTGCCATTAGCGCAATTGTGATTATTATTTTATTCACGGGTTTAAATATGTTTGATTAGTTTTGCGGGGATGCCTCCAACGATGGTTTCCGGGGCTACATCCTTGGTCACTACGGCGCCGGCGGCGATGATTGCGCCGTCGCCGATGCTGACTCCCGGAAGGATAGTCACGTTGGCTCCTATCCAGACTTTATTGCCGATAGTCACGGGCGAGCAGGTCATGTCGCCGCGCCGCTCAGGGTCTTTTGAATGATTTATGGTGCAGATTGTGCAGTTATGGCCAATCAGGCAGTCGTCGCCAATGGTTATCCCGCCCCAATCTTGAAAAGAGCAACCCATATTAATAAAGGTGTGGCGCCCGATGGTGATGTTCTGCCCGCAGTCGGTGTAAAACGGGGGAAAGAGTCCAAAGGCATCGTCTAAAGGCTTGTCAATCAGCTCGGACATCAACTCTCGCAGCTCCTCGGGCGAATGATAGCTGGCGTTAATCTGCGCCGTCAAGCGTAGCGCCCGCTGACTCATCGAGTGCATGCACTGATGAATCTCACTTCCGGCCACTATGAGGTTGCCCTCGGCCGCATATTTCAGGAATTCTTTATTGGTCATATATTCTTTATGGGTTTATTTTCACTGCAAAGTTACTCCAATATTCCTTGGGGGCCGATACCTATTTTACGGATTGAATAACCAAGGTTACGGAATCTGAGCTCCGGGTTTGGTGGATTGCGCGTAAATTGCTAATTTTGCGGCATAAAAAAGCACAGATATGGAAATTTTTCAGGCAGACACCATAGAGAAATATAACCGCTATTTCGGTTTTGAGACTCGCCATCCGTTGGTGGGGATAGTTCATTTTGATGACTCCGTGGAGCAGCCCACCCACTGCATGCACTTCGGGTTCTACGCACTTTTCCTCAAGAAAACCACCGGATGCAAGATCAACTACGGAAAGACTAACTATGACTTTGATGATGAGACAGTTGTGAGTTTTGCCCCGGGTCAGACCGTGGGAATCCACCGCTTGGAAGACGGCCCCGCCCCCGAGGCTATCGGCTTGCTCTTTCACCCCGATTTCCTTACCCGCACGCCATTGGCGCAAAAGATGGCGCAATACTCCTTCTTTTCCTATGCCTCCAACGAGGCTCTTCACCTTTCGGCCGAGGAACGCGTTATCATTCAGGACTATATGGATAAAATTCGCCGCGAATTGGAACATCCGATTGACCGCTTTTCAAAGTCGCTGATAATCTCCAACATTGAGGTAATGCTCAACTACTGCATGCGCTTCTATGAGCGTCAGTTCGTCACCCGCGAAGTGCTTAATAATGACCTTCTTACCCGCTTTGAGGCGCTCCTTGACGATTATCTTCAATCGGGCAGAGGGACAACTGAGGGCATCCCCACGGTCAAATATTTTGCCGATAAGATCTGCCTTTCGTCCAACTATTTCGGCGATTTGGTCAAGTCCGAAACCGGAAAGACGGCCCAGGAATATATCCAACTGAAAATGATAAACCACGCCAAAAGCGCTCTCCTTGACCCGGAAAACACCACCAAGCACGTGGCCGAACTCTTAGGCTTCCAATATCCTCAACATTTCATCCGTTTCTTCAAAAAACAAACCGGCCAAACCCCCGGAGAATACCGATTAGCAATGGCTTAACGGAGTCCGGCGCGATATTGGGAGGGTGAGAGACCTTCTTTTTGGCGAAAGTATTTCGAGAAAAAGGAAGGGTTGGGAAAGTTCAGAGCCTCGCTGATTTGATAGATTGGGAGGTTTTGAAGGCGGAGCATGACTTTGGCCTCGAGGATTACGTAGTCCCTGATCCAGTCGCTGACTGTTTTGCCGCTGACTGTTTTAACTATGCGCGCCAAATGGCCGGGAGAGACGCAGATTTCAGAGGCATAGAAGGCCACGTCGCGGTGTCTGGTGTAATTAGCCTTGACGGCGGCGATAAACTTGTTGTAGAGTTCCATTTGTCGGGTGTCGGAAATAGGATTTCGTCCTTTTTGACTGTTGTTTGTTCGGTTCATGGAGTCAAAAAGCAGAGTTAGGAGGCTGATAAGGCAGGAATAAACAATTTCCTCTTTCAAGGTGAAATTCTCGTCATCGAGTTTCTTTTTCATCATTTTATAGACCGTGCACATTTCCGATAAAATTTCCGGCAAAGGAGTAACGACCGTTGAGAATTTGCCTATTGTTTTGTCTTTTAGATTTTGTATTATTGCGATATCATGAGGAAGAGAAATCAGGATGACTTTGCTCTCCATGTCGGCATCAATAAAATCGATAATTTCTCCGGCCTTGTGAAAGGCGAATTGGCCGGGACGCAGGTTAATGGAGTCGATGCAGTCCGACATATAATTAATGCCACCCGTCAGGCAGATAAGAATCATGTCCGCACCGAGTTTGATGAGGTTCTGTGAGAAGAAAAAGTCAGCGTCGGAGCCCGGGCTGTAGCCGGCAAGGTTGTCAAAAAGGAGGAGTTGGTGGAGGGTAGAGGCATTTTCGCCAAGCTTTTTTAGCTGGGAGGTGTTGACTATGGTGTAGAGTTCGTCAGTGGAGTATGTCATCAGTGTGAGTATAATAGAAATAGGACTGCAAATATACGTATTTTTTCTTAAAAGCCGAAAAAATGATTGATTTGGAACATAAAATGGAAGATATAGGTAAGCACTGACCGGGGAGAAATTGCTAACTTTGCATCAAAATATTTTGATTACAATATGTCTAAAACGAATTTCCTACCAATTATTATCCTTATGAGCCTCAGCCTGATGGGTTGTGGAGGCAGTCAAGAAACCCGGCCGGAGACGCTGCGGGGCGTTTTTACTTATATTCCTGAAAATGAGGGGACGGGACTATCCTCGGTCCATTCTTCCAGAGTAGAGGAAGGTAAGAGCGTTAGCGTCGGCTTTAAGACCGGGGGTCAGATTTCGCGGCTCACGGCCAATGAGGGTCAGTATGTTCAAAAAGGTCAAGTGATTGGCTATCTTGACGAAACGGACTATGCACTGCAGGTAAAGCAGGTGGAAACACAGTATAATCAGCTCATATCAGAGATGAAGCGCATAGAGGAAATGTATCGCCATCACAACATTTCCGAAAATGACTATGAAAAAGCCGTAGCCGGAATTGAACAGCTAAAAATCCAGATGAATTTGGCCAAGAATAACCTATCATATACTCAACTTGTGGCCCCGATTTCGGGGTATGTGGTTGAGAAATTCATGGAAACGGGAGAGATGGTAGGCGCCGGCACTCCGGTTTATAAGATAGTGGATAACTCCAGTGTAGAGGCAAACGTGGCGCTGCCGGCTTCGGCCTATGCAAACAGGGATAAGATTATTAAATGCGTGGGCAAAACGCCTGCCACGGGCGACAAGGAGATTCCCCTTGACATTCTCGGCTTTATTCCTGACGGCGACAATAACTCGCTGTTTAAGCTCCGCCTTGGTATTCCCGGCTCACGCGGGACTATTCTTCCGGGGATGAGCATGAGCGTGGAGATTTTTTATAGCGGCGACGTGAAGAGCGACGCCAAGAAGGTACCCTCGCGCGCCCTGTTTGAACGAAATGGGCGGAACTACGTTTGGGAGATTAGTCCTACGGACTCCACACTGACGGCTCATCCGGTTGAAATTATTGGAGTGCCCCAAGGAAAGTACTCGTTAGTTTCCGGGCTTGACGATGGGGTAGAGATTGTAGCCGTAGGGGTTCACCATTTGGCCGATAATCAGAGAGTTAAGATTCTTGGACGTGACGAAGAAATTAAGAATCAGGGTCTATGAAGCGAGTTACGGAATTTTTCATGAATCGCCGCACACTGTTTTGGTCGGCGATGGTCATCATCTTTCTTGCCGGGGTCCTGTCGTTCGTCAGGATGCCGAAGTTAGAGGATCCGGCGGTTACGGTGAAGCAGGCTTCGGTGCTGGTGATTTATCCGGGAGCGGACTCGGAAGTGATAGAGCGCGATGTGGTCAGCCCGCTTGAAGACCGCTTGCGGACGCTTCCTGATGTGAAGAAAATCCGCAGCGACATTCGTCCCGGGCAAGGCCTGATTGGCGTGGAATTTGATTTTGCGGTACCGAATGAGGAGATAGAGCAATACTTTGACCAGGTGCGCCGCAAGGTGCTTGACGCCGGCTCTTCTCTTCCTCAAGGATGCATGGAGCCTATCGTGATAGACGATATGATGGATGTCTATGGCATTTTTTATACTCTGAGTGGCGACGGCTATGAGACCACTGAGATTGAAACTTACGCCAAGAAGATGCGGAGGGAGATCATGGGTGTCAAGGGAGTGAAGCGCGTAGCCATCGGGGGCGTTCAGCGCGAGGTGATGGACATTGTATTCACCCCGGCGCAGATTCAGCGTAACGGAATGCTGCCGATGCTCGTGGCTCAGGCTTTGCAATCATCCACCAAGGTGATTGATGCCGGCAAGATTGACAATGGGAGTGATCGCATTACCGTCAATGTGAAAGAAGGGGCCAAGACCGAGAAGGAAATAGCAGAACTGTTAGTGACTATGCCTGACGGCAATAAAGCCAAAATAGGCGACTTGGCAACCGTTTCGCGCCATGAGACGACGCCCCGGTCCGGCGATTTTTATGTAGAGAAGGAGAACTCAGTGACGATGCTCGTGGCCTTGGAGAATGATGCCGTGGTGCCGTCAGTGGGGGCGGAGGTCGATAAGATTGTTACTGCCGAGATATCCAATCTGCCTGCCGGATTAACCGTCAAGAAGGTGTTTTTTCAGCCTGAGCGAGTTGACACGGCCATCTCCTCTTTTATGCTGAACCTATTGGAGTCAATTGCCATTGTCTTCATCGTGATTCTTTTAGCTATGGGGTGGCGAGCCGGCCTGATTATAGGCTTCGGACTGGTGCTTACCGTGGCTCTTTCCTTCCCGATACTCTCCACGATTGACACCACTTTGCAGCGTATCTCCTTAGGTGCCTTTATTGTGGCGATGGGAATGCTGGTGGATAATGCCGTTGTAATTATGGACGGAATTGTCAATGACCGCAAACGCGGACTCAGGCGTGAGGATTATCTTTTCTCGACGGTAAAGAAGACGGCGTGGCCTCTTTTAGGAGCCACGATTATAGCCGCGGCGACTTTCCTGCCTATATATTTGACCACGGGCACTGTGGGCGAATTTGCCGGCGACTTGTTTCTGGTAATCTGCGTCAGCTTGCTCGCCAGTTGGGTACTTGCCATGATTCAGGTTCCGGTATGCGCGGATGCGTGGCTCAGGCCGGTAGAAGTTGCTGAGGAGACTAAGGAATTGAAGCTCAACCCTTTGCAACGGTTGATAGAGAAGTTAGTTAAGGTTCTGATTCGCCATAAATGGATATCTATGGCCACGGCTGTTGTAGTGTTAGCTCTTTCGGGTGCGTCCATGCTCTTGGTGAGGAATGTATTCTTCCCCGATTTTGATTATGAGCAATTTGTGGTTGAATGTACATTTCCGGTGGAGAGCAATCCGGACCAAATTCGGGAGCGGATGTTCCTGCTCTCTGACAGCATTAAAGCTGACCGAGGGGTGGAATCCGTCGCCATCAGCATGGGTGGCGCTCCGGGACGCTATTGCCTTGTACGTCCGATGCCCTCCGGAGGCGCTGAATATGCCGAATTTATCATTGACTGCAAGGATTTCAAGACTGTTCAGCGGCTCTCAACCGAAATGGTGGCAAAGATTCGCGAGATAGCCCCGGATGCCTACGTTAGGGCTCGGCGATATAACCTTTCGGTCATGACGAGCCATACCGTTGAGGTTGAGTTTGCCGGCCCGAATGCTGACACTCTTCGCGCCTTGAGCGCGAAAGCAGAGGCGATTATGCGTGGCTGCAGGTATGTTGACCCGCAGTCAGTACAAAATAACTGGCTTGGCAAGCAGCGCTCTTTGAGTCTGGCCTATTCGCCCTTTGCTGCCACTGCTGCCGGAGTGAACCGTAGCGATGTTGGCAATGCAATGCTTGCGGCCACGGATGGTTACACCATCGGCGCCATTTATGATCATGACAAGGTAGTCCCCGTCAATATGCTTGTCAGAAATACTGACGGCAGCAAAATCACTGACCTTGGTTCATTGCCCGTATGGACCACTCTGAACATGTCCGTTTCCGGCGATGACGTGGCCGGACTGATGAACGGCTCGGTAACTACTGATGAGATTACGGACAAGATGTTTACTACTACGCTGCTTTCCGCAGTGGTTGACTCGATTCACTCCACCTGGAGCGAAGGGATGATTCATCGACTGAATGGACGGCGAGTGATTGAGGCCGAATGTGACCCTGATTATGCTAATCCTGATGCAACTCCCGCCAAAATCCTGGAGGAAATCACCCCGGCAATCAAGGCTATTCCGCTGCCGCCGGGTTACTCAATGCGCTTTGTAGGCGAAGGGGAGGTGGCCGATGAAGCTATCGCTACGATTATGTCTTACCTGCCGCTGATGCTGGCCTTAGTGGTGATTGTACTGCTGATGTTATTTAACGATTGGCGTAAGTTGGCGTTGATTTTGCTCTGTTTCCCGTTTGTGATCTGCGGCATAGTGCCGGCGCTTTTGATCACTAACACACCGTTTACCTTCTTGGCCATTCTTGGCCTGATGGGATTGATGGGCATGACCATTAAGAACGCCATAGTCTTGGTAGACGAGATTACGCGCCTGAATGTTGAGGAGCGAGTGGAGCTTTATCCGGCCATAATCAGGGCGACAGTTTCGCGCGTAATGCCGGTAATTCTCGCGTCGTTTACCACCATTGCCGGCATGATACCCTTGATTGGTGATCCAATGTATGGGTCGCTGGCCGTAACGATTATCGGCGGACTTTTGGTGGGTACTTTTGCAACTCTGTTGCTTTTGCCAACTTTATATGCAGTTTTATTTAAAGTAAAACAGAAATGAAAAGAATAATCCTTTTTTTGACTATCTCGATAACCGGCATTATGCATGGTTCGGCCCTGGAACTGACGCTCAAACAGTGCAGGGAAATGGCTCTGCAGACTGATGAAAATATACGGATTGCCGAAAATGATGTCCGTGGGGCCAAACTCGACCATGGAGTGGCACGCACTGCCTATTTGCCCAAGTTTGCTGCCAGCGGAAATGCCATGTATATGGCGCCGGACACCAAAGTGATGGACATGATGACGCTTCAGCTCCGCGGGGCTTACATGGCGGGAATCAGCCTTACTCAGCCCATTTATGCCGGCGGTCAAATTGTCGCCGCAAATAAAATGGCTTCAATTGGTGAGGATATCTCCAAGGAGCAACTCAAGGCTGCAAAAATGGATGTCTTAGCTGATGCCGAGAAGTCATATTGGACCTATGTTGCAGTGCTGGCCAAGGTAGATATGATGGAGTCTTATCAGGCCATGATGGACTCAATCTATCAGACTACCGAATTTGCGGTAAAGACGGGAATGTCTTCGCGGCAAAACTTACTGAGGGTGGAAACGCGACGCAGTGAAATAGTTTATCGGCTTCAGCAGGCGCGCTCCGGGGCTGACCTCTGCCGCATGGCGCTCTGTCGGGTCATCGGTGTGGCTGACACGACTTCAATTCATCCGATTGACGAGATTAATCATAATGTCGAGATACCCTCGGCATCCATGGACCTGTCTAATCGCCCCGAGATTATGCTCTTGAAGAAGAATATTGATATCAAAAAGCAGCAAGTGAACATGGCCCGCGCCGACTTCCTCCCTACCATAGGGATGCAATTGGGCTGGAATGCCTACGGAAATATCCGCACAAAAGGATGGACTGCCGACGCAACGGGCAACTATATCCCTTTTTCCACAAACACTCATTCCAATGCGTTTATGGGCGTCTTGTCTATTCAGATTCCTCTTTTCCATTGGGGTGAGGGAGTAAAGAAAGTGCGCCGCGCCAAGATTGATGTGGAAAATGCAGAGCTTTCTTTGGAGCGTAATCGACGGTTGATGGAGCTCGAGGTTAACCAAAATTTAAGCAATGTGGTTACCGGTTTTGACCTCGTGAAATATGCAGAAGTAGCCATGACCGAAGCCGATGAAAACCTGCGGATAATGAACGACCAATATCAGGTCGGCCTTACTACTCTGACTGACCTGCTTGAGGCGCAATCTCAATGGCATTCTTCTTATTCTAACATAATTGAGGCGCGCACGCAATTCAAAATCAATTGTGTGGATTATCTGCGTTCCGTCGGAGCCCTCTTTTAATTTTTCTAATTTTTTTGGAAAAGTTTGGTGGTTTGGGGGAAAAGTTGTAAATTTGGACTCTGATTTATTGTTATGCTGATGCTCCCGCAAGGGGGATAAAGCTTCTTCCTATTTACCCTAACCGATTAATTATCAACAAGAAATGGACCTCTCTAATGAACCCTTGACGACTTCTGAAGCCGCTGCTACCGAAGCCGCAGTCAACCCTGAAACCGAAGCTAAAGGCCGCCCCGCGCCCCTGACAAAGCCGGAAATCGTTGAATCTCTGAAGGCAATCGTTGAAAAAGACGTTGCTGATATCTCTAACGAGGATATCAACCGCCTCAAAGTCCGTTTCTTTGCCCTTCGCCATGAGGAAATTGCCGCCGAAAAGACCGCGTTCCTCGCCGTCGAAGGCAATCAGGAGGCTGATTTCGTGCCCGCCGCTGACCCCTTAGAGGAGGAATTCAAGGCCGCAATCCAAGTCTATAAAGACAAGCGCGCCGCCCTCAAGGCCGAGCAAACCGCCCGCGAGCTCGACAATCTCCAAAAGAAAAACGCCATCATTGAGGAAATCGAAAACGCCTCAGACGACACTGACAATGTGCATCGCCACATTGAACGCGTGCGCGAACTCCAGCAGACGTTCAAAGGCATCGGCGCTGTGCCCGACACCGAGACCTCGGCTCTCTGGAAACGCTATCAGGAGGCTACCGAAAAATATTATGACCAACTCAAGGTCAACAAGGACCTGCGCGACCTTGACTTCAAGAAGAACCTCGAGATGAAGACCCTGATCATTGAGCAGGCTCAGAAACTCACGGAGGAGACCGACGTGGTCGTGGCCTTCCGCCATCTGCAGGAACTCCATAATAAATGGAGGGTAGTGGGCCCCGTGGCCCGCGAGGTGCGCGAAGAAATCTGGAGCAAGTTTAAGGATATCTCCGCTGAAATCAATAAGAAATATCAAGCCTTCTTTGAGGCCCGCAAGGCCGAAGAGCAGCAGAACGAGGCCGCCAAGACTGCCCTCTGCGAAAAGCTCGAAGCCATTGACCTGAGCGAGCTGAAAACCCACAGCGCATGGGAAAACGCCACCAAGACCGTATTGGCTATCCAGGAAGAATGGAAGGGCCTCGGCTATGCATCACGCAAGGCCAATGCCGACCTCTTCAAGCGTTTCCGCAGCCGCTGCGACGAGTTTTTCCAGGCCAAGGCCGCTCATTTCAAGGCCGTTAAGGATGAATATGCCGAAAACTTAGCCAAGAAAATCTCCATTTGCGAGCAGGCTGAAGAACTCAAGGAGAGCACCGACTGGAAGAAAACCGCCGACAAGCTCCTTGAGCTCCAGGCCCAGTGGAAAACCATTGGCCCCGTGGCTCAAAAGCAGAGTGATGCCGTGTGGACCCGTTTCCGCGCCGCCTGCGATTACTTCTTTGAACGCAAAAAGCAGTCCGGCTCCGAGACCCGCAAGGCCGAGCAGGAAAACCTCGCCAAGAAGCGCGAAATCATTGAGCAACTCCAAGCCATTGGCGCCGCTGAGGGCGAAGAGCGCAAGGCCGCCGTCAATCAGGTGCGCGACCTCATGCATGCCTATCAGCAAGTGGGCCACGTGCCTTTCCGCGAAAAAGACAAGCTCCACGACGCCTATCGCGCCGAGGTGAGCCGCCTCTATGACCTCTTAGACATGAACAATCGCCGCGTCTCCCGCGCCGCCTTTGAGGATAAAGTCAAGGAAATCGAGGGCGACAGCCGCGAACTCTCGCGCCAGCGTGACCGCCTGCTGCGCTCCTTAGAGATGAAGAAAAACGAAATCAAGACCTTTGAAAATAACCTTGGTTTCTTCAACTCCCGCTCACGCAGCGGCGAGGCCATGCTCCGCGACATGGAGAACCGTATTGCCCGTCTGCGCGACGAACAAGCCCAAATCGAAAGCAAAATCCGTCTGGTAGAATCCAAACTGAATGCCTGATATCCCCTCCAAAGGAAGATACGGACGTTTCTTGCGCGGCCTCCTTTCAGTCATTGACCTCTTGATGGTCAATGTGCTGTTTGGGGTGCTGTGTCTGATCCATCCGGAGATGCTGGACCATTACGCGCGCCTGAAATGGCTGCTCGTGTCGGTCAGCTACATTCCCGTGGCTATCTTCCTGGAGCATTGGCGAGTGGAGCGCTCGCTGCATATCGAGCGTATCGTCGTCGGGGCCGTGGAGGCCGTGGTGGTCCATGCCTTGGTGTTTGTGACCCTGCTGTCGTTTCTGAACGCCGACGATTTCCCGGTGAGCTATTACTGGCAATTCTACTCAATGATGTTGGTGGTATTTTTCGCCGTGTGGATCAGCACGCGCCTCTTCCTTAAATATATGCGCGTGAAGGGGCGCAATTTCTCGCGAGTGGTCGTGGTTGGCACGAACCCCACGGCGCGACGTCTCGGCGAGTCGCTAACCTTTGATGAATCATATGGTTACCGCCTCTTAGGATTCTTCGACAAGAACCCGGCGCCCGGTTTCAAGGGCACTTATTGCGGCCCGATTGACCGCTTAGACTCCTTTATTCAGGAAAATGCCGTCGATGAGGTGTTTTTTGCCCTCTCCGGCGAAAATGAGGAGGAGCTTCTTCAGGTCATCAAGATTTGCGACGACAACGTGGTGCAGTTCCACTATGTTCCGAAAATCTCGCCATACGTAGGTCGCCGCTTCGACATGAACAACGTCGGCGGCCTCCCTGTGTTGACCCCGCAGATCAATCCGCTCTCTAAGCGCGTCAACCGCCTGCTCAAGCGCACGTTTGACTTGGTGTTCTCCTCCGTGGTGCTCCTTTTTTCGCCGATCGTTTTCCTTCCCATTACCATCGCGGTGAAAATCTCATCGCCCGGCCCGGTGTTTTTCAAGCAGAAGCGCACGGGTTATCGCGGGCGCGAGTTCACCTGCCTGAAATTCCGCACCATGAAGGTCAACGCCGACAGCGACCGCAAGCAAGCCACGGACCATGACCCCCGCAAAACCCGGGTGGGCGACTTCCTGCGCCGCACCTCGCTCGACGAACTACCGCAGTTTATCAACGTGTGGCTCGGCGACATGTCCGTCGTGGGCCCGCGCCCCCATATGCTTGCCCACACGGAGCAATATCGTCAGCTGATCGACAAATATATGCTCCGCCACATGGTCAAACCCGGCATTACCGGCTGGGCTCAGGTGAGCGGCTATCGCGGCAACACCGACGAGCTCTGGAAGATGGAAAAGCGCGTGGTGGCCGACGTTTGGTATATTGAACATTGGAGCCTGATGCTCGACTTAAAAATCATTGTAAGAACCATTTATAATGCACTCAGAGGCGAAGAAAACGCATATTGAAAGCCGCGCACTTGAAGTCCTGAAGCGCTTTTTCGGCTATGATTCCTTTCGCCCGCAGCAAGGGGAAATCATTGCCGCGGTCTGCTCCGGACGCGACTGCGAGGTGCTGATGCCCACGGGCGGCGGCAAGAGCATCTGCTATCAGGTGCCCGCGCTGGTCCTTCCCGGGGTGAGCATCGTCGTCAGCCCCCTGATAGCTTTGATGAATGACCAAGTCATGGCCCTGCAGTCGTGTGGCATCCCCGCTGCCTCGCTCCATTCTAATCAAACCGAGGCTGAAAACGTGGAGATTATCCACCGGCTCCAGCGCGGCGAGGTGAAGATCCTCTATGTGTCGCCCGAGCGCCTGATGTTGGAAATTGATAAATGGGTAGGGCGCATTAACATCTCCCTCTTTGCCATTGACGAGGCTCACTGCATCTCGCAGTGGGGCCACGATTTCCGTCCCGAATACACTCAGCTCCACCGAATTAAGGAGCTTTTCCCCGCCGTCCCCGTAATTGCGCTGACGGCCACGGCCGATAAACTCACTCGCGCCGACATCGTCGAGCAGCTGCGCCTGCGCGACCCGGCGATTTTCATCAGCTCCTTTGACCGCCCGAACCTCTATCTGAGCGTGCGTCAAAGCCCCCAAAAGGCCAAGAAAATCAATCAGATATGCCAGGTGATTGACCGCTATCCCGACGATTGCGGAATCATCTATTGCATCTCGCGCAAGTCTACCGAATCGATGGCCGAAGAGCTCCGTTCAAAAGGCTATAGGGTAGGGATGTATCATGCCGGACTCTCGGCCGAGCGCCGCAGCAGCGCCCAGGATGACTTCATCCATGGCCGCATTCAGGTGATGGTGGCTACCTTAGCCTTCGGCATGGGTATCGATAAGAGCAACATCCGCTATGTGATCCATAATAATATGCCTCGCAACATCGAAGGCTATTACCAGGAAATAGGCCGCGCGGGCCGCGACGGACTCCCCGCCGAGACCCTTATGTTCTATTCATTCAGCGACATAGCCACCCTCAAGCACTTTATTGCCGAGGGCGAGCGCCAGCAGGTCAACATGGAGAAACTGACCCGCATGATCGACTATGCCGAAAGCGGGGTGTGTCGCCGCCGAGTGTTGCTGAGTTATTTCTCCGAACCGTGCCAATCTGATTGCGGCAACTGCGACAACTGCATGAACCCGCCGCAGCGAATCGACGGCACCATCATCGCCCAAAAGGCCTTGAGCGCAATCCTGCGCACGGAGGAGCAAGTAGGTGTCTATCAGCTGATTGACATCCTTCGCGGCTCGGCCAAGGCAGAGATTATCTCCAAAGGCTATGACCGACTGAAAACCTACGGCGCCGGCCGCGATTTGGACTCGATGACTTGGCGTGCTTATCTGAGTCAGATGCTTCAGATTGGCCTCTTTGAGGTGGCTTACGACGACGGCAACAAGCTGAAAATCACCCCCGCAGGACGCGACGTGGTCTTCGGCAAGCAGCGCGAAACCTTCTCCAAATTCTTCCCCGAGCATTTCAAAAAAGCTCCCAAAGAAAAGGAGGAGAAGAAGCAGCGAGCCCAAGGCAATGTTGACGAAAAACTCTTCCAGGAATTGCGCCGCCTGCGCAGCGATATCGCCAAGATTCAAGGCGTGCCGCCCTACGTGATTTTCGACAATAAAACCCTGACGGATATGTGTTTAAAGCAGCCCATTTCCCGCGAAGAATTCTTGCAGGTAAGTGGCGTCGGCGAGATGAAATGTGAGCGCTACTGGCAGCATTTCACCCGCGCCATCCGTCAATTTAAGGAAGGAGGACGCAAATGAAGCCAATAGTGGATAAATTCCTTCATAACGATGGCCTGCTCTTCACCTTCCTGCGCTCCGGCGTGTCAAGTTGGATTTCCGGCGCTACGGACTTGATTCTCAGCTTCGTTTTTTATGCGTGGGTCCACCTTTCGCCCTGGCTTGCGTCGACCATCGGCGCCGTCTGCGGCGGTATCGTGAACTGCACGGTCAACTATAAATTTACTTTTCATGCGCAAAACTGCCCGATCAAGGCCGTCATTGTCAAATTTGGCGCCGTGTGGCTCGGGTCAGTGGCCCTAAATGCCTGGGGCACAGAGGCGTTATATCATCTCTTGCAGCGGTGGGACTGGCTGGAAACCATCGGATTCCGCCCCGACGGATATTTCGCCACGGCGCGTTTCACGGTCTCCGTCCTCGTGGGCTGGCTCTGGAATTTCATACTCCAGCGCTACTTCGTTTATCGCCCCACGCCCGTCGATCCCTATTTGGTGCGCATGATGAGCATTTTTGAGCCTAACAAACTGAATAACAGCAAAAACTATCAAGATTGATGTTTGATTCGATAAAAAGAGCACTTGGCTTCGGCCATAAAGAATACACGGACTTTGAGGAGAACTCCGAGGCCTTGTCCTTGACCGACCCGGCCTCCGATCAGATTCCCGCTGCGGCCATGCCTGACATTGACCTCGACTGCGCCGGGGAGCTCCTCGACGCCATTTTGGGAGTGATTAACGCCAATTTGCCTCCCTTGGTGTCGGAGTCGATTGACTCTGACCGCCAGCGCGTTAAGTTGACCCAACTGCTTGGCCCTGCCTTAGTTGCGTTCACCGAGAAGATGAAGGAGGAGGCAGCAAACACCCTTTCGTCTGACCGCGAAAAGATGCAGACCGAGCTCGACGAACTGCGCTCGCAAAAGAAAGATTTCGCCTCCAAGCGCGATGCCCAGAAGGCTAACTTGCTGAGCGAGCAGCGCCAGCGCCGCGCCCTGACTGACCGCAACCGCGACCTCGAAGCGAAGATTGACGAGCTCCAGTCTGAAATTGAGCAACATAAGTTGACCGT
>CAZLMV010000004.1:0-28003 GCA_964560625.1 uncultured Bacteroides sp.
AGAGCTGCACGGCGGCAATAATCGCTTCGTCGCGGATGCGCACCTTGTGGTGGTTCTCATAGCGTTCTTTCAGGCCACGAAGAATGGCAATGGCGCTCATTTCGTCAGGCTCATTGACCATCACTTTCTGGAAACGACGCTCAAGGGCCTTATCCTTTTCGAAGTATTTTTGATACTCGTCGAGGGTCGTGGCACCGATTGAGCGGAGTTCGCCACGGGCCAAGGCCGGCTTCAGGATGTTTGCGGCATCCATTGCGCCTTCGCCCTTACCGGCGCCGACAAGGGTGTGGATTTCATCGATGAAGAGGATGATTTCGCCGTCGCTCTGAGTAACCTCATTGACAATGGCTTTCAGTCGTTCTTCAAATTCGCCCTTATATTTAGCGCCGGCCACGAGGGCACCCATATCGAGGGAGAAAATCTGCTTGGAGCGAAGATTTTCAGGCACATCACCGCGCACGATTCGCTGGGCCAGACCCTCGGCAATGGCGGTCTTACCGGTGCCCGGTTCGCCAATCAGCATCGGGTTATTCTTGGTTCGGCGCGAAAGGATCTGCAATACGCGGCGAATCTCCTCGTCGCGGCCGATTACGGGGTCGAGCTTGCCGGAACGGGCACGCTCATTAAGATTGATGGCATACTTGGAGAGGGCGTTGTAAGTATCCTCGGCGCTCTGGTCGGTGGCCTTTTTGCCCTTTCGGAGTTCATCGATGGCCGCCTGGAGTTCCTTTTCGGTGAGTCCGGCGTCCTTAAGAAGTTGAGAGGCAGAGGAGTTAACGACGAACAGAGCCATCAAGATGGCCTCGAGGGTTACATACTCATCGCCCTGCTTTTTGGCAATGTCAAGAGCTCGCTGGAGCACATCGTTGCTCTCGCGGCTGAGGTAAGGTTCGCTGCCCGACACCTTCGGGAGGGCCGCAATGGCAGCGTCAAGATTTCGGAGGGTAAGGTCAAGGTTGGCACCGACTTTCTGGAAGATAAACTTAACCAGCGAGTCGCCTTCCTCCACAACCCCCTTGAGCAGATGCAGAGGCTCGATGCTCTGTTGTCCGGCTCCACGAGTCAGTTCAACTGCCTTCTGAATCGCTTCCTGCGATTTAATTGTGAAGTTATTGAAATTCATAGCTTTTGATTAAATAAATTCGTTTTTCTGTTAAAATAACGCAAAAACCGTGCCAAAGGTTTAAGAATTTCAAACTATTTGTGGATGGGGTATGGAGAAGATAGGATATGGTTTAGCAGGGCATGGAGTTGGGTTTGTGTCGGGATGTCGGGGACGTTTAAGACTTCGGTGCGGAATGTTGTTCGCAGGGTTTGGCGTAGTGAGTCGAATGTCATGTCATAGGCCGAGGCGTTGTTGCTGAGCCATTCGGAGTCACTGACATGGTGTTCGATAAATTCGGCAACGAGGGTTTCCTTGGCAGCTTCTTTGGCCTTTTTGGGGAGCTGGCGGTTGATCTCCTCGTTGGCAAATGTGTCGCCGTCAAGGTCGATAATGAAGAGGTCAAAATCCTCCACCACGGAGCGAATCAGCTCCTTGCTCTCGCGAAATTCATAGGCCAAGATGTTATAATTGAGGGCAGTACGACCCATAGGTTCGGCGGCAAGACGCTCCAAGAGCATCATGTAAATGCCATAGCCGGCAGCCCCATGTTTCATACGAAGTTTCAGCACGTTAGTCTTGTTGCGTTCGTTAGCAGAATGTTTAAAGCTGTTCATGAGAAATACAAAGTAAATGAAAAATGAAAAATACAAAATACAAAATAGATTTGCGGGTGCAAAGATACGAACGCATTTGAAGGCAAAACCGCAAAATTTGACAAATAATTAAAAAAAATACAACGAAACCTCTAATTATGGGCTGCTACCACGGCGATAGGGTCGAATGAGATGGTTCTGTCGTCGCTACGCGACTAATAATCTGCTACGCGCGAAAAAAAAACACGCTCTCGGGCTTTGCCCTCCGAACGTGCCTAAATTCTGACGCCTGCGATGCAGGCTTTTGCGTCCTATGGACGTTTAAAGTTCGGGCGTTGAAAATTCGTTATATAGTATTTTAGAAAAACGAATGCACCATGTTTACTATTCGTAATGTCGTACGACAACGGGTAAAATGACGATCGAATTGACAGGTTGACCATTATTCATACCTGGCTTCCATTTGGGCATATTCTTAAAATTATCTAATAGTTGTTCAGCTATATATGATTTATTCTCACCATCATAAGTTGAGCTTTTTAGCTTTGATAATGGGGAAACCAAGCCTTCCTTATTAACATAGATTTCAAAAACAAATCTTCCTGAACCTTCTATCCCACTAATATTCTTCATTATCTCATTTAAATACTTATATAATTCGGAAGAACCTCCGGGAAATAAAGGACTTTCTTGAACTTGAAGGTAATATTTATCAGATTCAGCAGAAACCCTATTATCAGATTCTATTTCCTCCATTTTTATCTTTTTGTAATCCGGACTATCATAGTATACAATATCTCTCACAAAAAATTGAGACTGATTTGCGGGCTTTTCACTGTCATACGCTTTTACAAATATCCAGTTGTTATGATCATCGTATTTATATGAATAAGAAACGTTTGAAATAAGACGCTTTTTCCATATCTTTTTGTGAGTTTGTTTATCCTCATCAGTATAATGAATTTCAACCTTTTTCTGAATAACATCTCCCTGAGGGTTATATGTATAAATCAATGTTTTATAGGAATTTCTTTTAGCAGACGAAGCAGTTTTTAGAAGCTTTGCAGTCACTTCCGAAGTAGGTGAAATACACGTAATACGTCCATACTCATCAAATTTAATATTAAACCGATCAAGTTCAAAGAAATTTTTCCAACCATTTGAAATGTGGAATTCGGGATCTATCAAAATATCAAGATTTGTCTGATCAAAGAGAGATTCCGCATGATTTCCATTTCGAACTCCGAGGCCGCCGTTAATCCTTGAAACGGTAAAATGTGGTTTTGCGAATTTATCCAAATATACGGTTTGTCTAACCTCATTGGCATCTACAAAATATCCCCATTGCTGATAAGGTTCGCAATTCCATTGAACGCCGCAATGAACATTATCATTCGTATATCGTCTAATTACAACAGAATCTTCGGCAACCCAGTTATAATTATCTTTTACATAGGGATAAGAATAATCATATTTACGGCCATCTACATGTGTAGAATGGCTTCCTCCTGTTAAAATAGTACAATCATATATTAGGACACTATCTAACTTAGAAGAATGATAAAACTCATACAATTGAGCAGGTTTATTTCCAATTGTCTCAGATAAAAATCTGGTTTTAATGGTACCATCAGCATTATAGACAATGGAGTCAATATTAGAAGTCTTTGATACAAAGACATTTCCCCACTCACTAACTTCATTAGCTTTGTAAGTGGAAACCGAATATGGTTGACCCTTTAAATTTTTATCTACTGCCTTATCCATTCGAGGACGCTCTACTAAAAAGCGAGGAATATCAGGATATAGAGATCCCGATGCAGAATAGGCTGTTAAGCTCAACAAAAATAGTGCAAAGGCACAGACGATTCCATTTAGATTCATAAATTATTAAAATTGAAAATATTATTTAGAAAGGAGATAAATAATTAACGTGAGTTCAAGATAACGGGTCACGCTCTTATGATTTACGCAAAGTTACAAAATATATTTTACATAATAAAGCAAGGAATGAAAAATTCCAGAACATAATAATTTTCCACTTGATAAAAAAGTATTTTTTAAATATCGTAAACCAATTAAAGGATGTCATTAAGGGCAGCCTTTTAGCGATATGGATTTTGCGGGTGAGTGGAGGCCACCTACATTTGAGGGGATTTAGTCGATTAGTCATATTTGCGGTAAGTTTTGTGATCGCAAAGTTACGAACTCAAATAGGCCCAAAACCGCAAAATTTGACAAAAATTGAAAAAAAATTTTGCTGCGATTGTTGAACCAAGCTTTGGAACGCCAATAGGGCGCAAAAGACCGCAGGGCGGTCGCCAGAATTGAGGCACGTTCGGAGGCCCAACGGGCCGAGAGCGTGTGTATCTGAGGCTCCCCATTATAGAAGAGCTGCGTAGCTGCGGCAGGGGCGCCAGCAGAGAATTCTGTCACCGCTACGCGGTTAATAAACAAGGATTTAGCAAAAAACACACGCTCTCGGGCTTCGCCCTCCGAACGTGCCTAAACTCTGGCGCCTGCGCTGCAGGCTTTTGCGTCCTATGGACGTATTTTTGATGCAAGTGAATCAGTAAGGGATAGTGCAACCCGTCCCGGGTTGTTGTTTTTTAGATACAGGGACCCCGGGTAGGGCTTGCGCCCAACCCGGGGTTAACCGTGGTGAAAGCCCTCCGGGCTTTTTTTGGCTCAGGGGGAATTTCTAATTTATAATTGCTAATTGCTAATTTTGCTGGGGGAATTAGAAGTGGGAGGAGCCGTCGAAGCAGTGGGTGCAGATTTTGCATTTGGGGAGGCCGATGCTTTCGACGAGGGTTTCAATGGGGTTGAATTTCAGGGAGGTGAGGCCGAAGTGACTGCGGATTTTTTCGACCATGGCGTTGTAGCGGGGCGAATCGGTCGTGGCGTATTCGTCGAGGTGGGCGTCGGGCGAGCCTTCGAGTTCTTCGATGATACGGCGGGTCAGGAGCTCCATGTCGCTCTTTGAGGAGGTGAAGCCGACGTATTTGCAGCCATAGATCAGCGGGGGGCAGGCAATGCGCATGTGCACTTCCTTGGCGCCGCAGTCGTAAAGCTCTTTGACATTGTCGTTTAGCTGGGTGCCGCGTACGATGGAGTCGTCGCAAAACAGTGCGCGTTTGCCCTGGAGCATGGCTCGGTTAGGCACGAGTTTCATCTTGGCCACGAGTGAGCGCATTGATTGGTCGGCCGGGGTGAATGAGCGGGGCCATGTGGGCGTATATTTGCAGATGCAGCGATGATACGGCACACCATGGCCTGCAGCGTAACCGAGGGCCATGCCCGTGCCGGAATCGGGGATACCGCACGCGCAGTCTACTTCCGTGGGGTCCGACTGACCCATGGCATAGCCCGATGCAAAGCGGGTTTCTTCGACGTTCTTGCCCTCGTAGCTCGACGTGGGGAAGCCGTAGTAAACCCAAAGGAAGGAGCAGATTTGCATCTCCTGGCCGGGAGCGCGCAGCTGATTGACGCCATCGGCCGTGATTTCAACGATTTCGCCGGGGCCGAGGTCGCGCACGTAGTCATAGCCCAAGTTGGGGAAGGCGGTGCTTTCCGAGGTGGCGGCCCAGGCGTCTTCTTTATGGCCGAGGATAATGGGGGTGCGACCGAGTTTATCGCGGGCGGCGATGATGGAGTTTTTGTCGGTAAGAATCAGCAGCGAGGCTGAGCCTTTGATTTTGTTGTAGACGTTTTCAATGCCTTCGGCAAACGTGGCGCCCTGATTGATCAGCAGAGCTATGAGCTCGGTCTGATTGGTTCGGCCGGAGCTGAGTTCGCCGAAGTGAACGCCCTTGTCGAGGAGTTCGCGCTCGAGGTCATCCATGTTGTCAATCTTGGCGACGGTTACGATGGCGAACTTGCCGAGGTGGCTGTTAATAATTATGGGCTGGGGGTCAGTGTCACTGATCACGCCAACGCCGGTATCACCCTCAAACTTAGCGAGTTCGGCCTCAAACTTCGTGCGGAAGTAAGTGCTTTCGAGGGAATGGATTTTGCGGCAGAAGCGCTCATTGGCAGCATCGTAGGTCACCATGCCGCCGCGACGCGTGCCGAGGTGGGAATTATAGTCAACGCCATAGAAAAGGTCAGTGCGACACTTTGACTTGGCAGCGACTCCAAAGAAGCCTCCCATTGTGAGTAATAGTTGTTTGGTTTGTTGATTATGTAATGGAAATAAAAAACTGAGAGATAAGAGTTTGCGGCTCTTATCTCTCAGGGTTAAGGGGTTATCAGATCCAGCGAACCCAAGCGAAGTCCTGACGATGAGGCAGCGCGGGGTTGGAGGGATAGATTCGGAAAGCGTAGCGGAACACGCCGGGCTCACTGAGCTTGTGGTCAAGCTGATAGGTCACGATGTTGCCTTCGGTCTTGACGGGCTTGAGGGCGCAAACTTCAGCGAACTGCTCTTCGCCGTCTTCGCTGCGGAAGGCTACACATTCCACGCCGAGGTCATTGCTGAGGCCGTTGGTGTCGAGCACCACGGTGGCGGTGTGTTTGGTGCCGGTGACGCTGGCTGCGGTGCCGTCGTCTTCCACGGAGAGGACTTTGACGCCGTCCCACTTCTCGGCCACGCTCTGCTTCCATGCGGCGATTTCCTTGGCTAAGGCGTAATCATTGGCCTGGAGGAGAGCTGAGCGCTTGGCTTCCTTGGTGTAGAAGCGGTCGATGTAGTCATTGATCATGCGCGTCATCGTGAAGTGCGGGGCGATGTGGCCCAAGGAGTTCTTGATGCGCTGAATCCACTTGGGAGAGTAGCCCGAAGAGTTCTTGTCGAAGTAGAGGGGGATGATCTCGTTTTCGAGCATCGAGTAGATGGTTGCGGCGTCGAGCTTGTCCTGCTGGGCCTGGTCGGTGTAGGTGCGCTTGTCGGTGAGGGCCCAGCCGCCTTCTTCGTCAAACTTGTAGCCTTCATACCACCAGCCGTCGAGGACTGAGAAGTTGAGCACGCCGTTCATCAGGGCCTTTTCGCCGGAGGTGCCGGAGGCTTCGAGCGGGCGGGTCGGAGTGTTGAGCCAGATGTCAACGCCGGTTACCAAACGCTTGGCCACGATCATGTTATAGTCTTCCAAGAAGATGATCTTGCCGAGGAACTGAGGCATGCGGCTGATCTCCATGATGCGCTTGATCAGGCCCTGGCCGGCGCCATCGGCGGGGTGAGCCTTGCCGGAGAAGACGAACTGCACGGGACACTTTTCGTTGTTGACGATCTTGGCCAGGCGGTCAAGGTCGGTGAAGAGAAGGTGTGCGCGCTTGTAAGTGGCAAAGCGGCGGGCGAAACCGATGATGAGAGCGTTGGGGTTGATGCGGTCAAGGATGCCGAGCACGGCCGAGGGATCGCCCTGATTGGCAAGCCATTTGGCCTTGAAGTCGCGCTTGACGAAGTTGATGAACTTGTTCTTCATCTGCACTCGCATGTCCCAGATGGATTGTTCGGGCATGTCGAAGATGTTGTGCCAAGCCTTGGGGTCATCCTGGTGGGTGAAGAGCTGCTCGCCAAGGTTCTTTTCATAGAAAGCTTTCCATTCGGAGGCGGCCCAGGTGGGCATGTGGACGCCGTTGGTCACGTAGCCTACGTGGCTTTCGCGCCAGTCATAGCCCTTCCAGACGCCGGCAAACATCTTCTTGGAGACTTCGCCGTGGAGCCATGAAACGCCGTTGGCTTCCTGGCAGGTGTTGAGGGCGAAGACGCTCATGGAGAACTTCTCGCCGCTGTCGGGGTTCTCGCGGCCCATGTTCATGAGTTCGGGCCAGGAGATGCCGAGCATCGGGGCGAAGTGGTTGAGATATTTGTTGGCCAGGCCTTCGTCGAAGTAGTCGTGGCCGGCGGGCACGGGGGTGTGGACGGTATAGAGGCTGGAGGCACGCACCAATTCAAGAGCCACGTTGAAGTCAAGGTGCTTCTCGGTGATGTATTCCACCAAGCGCTGGAGGTTCAGCAGGGCAGCGTGGCCTTCGTTGGCGTGATAGAGGTCGGTGTTGATGCCGAGCTTGCGGAGCATGATGATGCCGCCGATGCCGAGGAGGTATTCCTGCTTGATGCGGTTTTCCCAGTCGCCGCCATAGAGCTGGTGAGTGATGGGGCGGTCAAATTCGGAGTTCATGTCGAAGTCGGTGTCCATGAGGTAGAGGTTCATGCGGCCGACGTTGACGCGCCAAACGTGGGAGTAAACAGTGTTGGTGGGGAACGGAACTTCGATGATCATGGGGGTACCGTCCTCGTTCATCACCTGCTCGATGGGGAGCTGGTTGAAGTTCTGGGGCTCATAGTTGGCAATCTGCTGACCGTCAACGCTGAGGCTCTGGGTAAAGTAGCCGTAGCGATAGAGGAAGCCTACGGCGGTCATGGGCACGCGGCTATCGCTTGCTTCCTTAATATAGTCACCGGCCAGGACGCCGAGGCCGCCGGAGTAGATTTTCAGGGCGTTGCAGAGGCCATATTCCATTGAGAAGTAGGCCACGGAGGGGATATCCGAGCGCATGGGCACGGCCATATACTCCTTGAAGAGCTTATAGACCTTCTTAATGCGAGCCATGAGGTCTGCATCGGCAATGATCTCTTCGAGGCGCTCGGAACTGAGGCGCTGAATGAGCATCACGGGGTTTTCACCGGTGGAGCGCCACAGATTGGGGTCGAGGTCGCGGAAAAGGTTTTTGCCATCGCTGTTCCATACCCACCACAGATTGCGGGCAATGACTTCCAGGGGCTTGAGGTCCTCGGGAAGATTCGTCTTGACAGTTACATCACGCCATTGGGGCGCGTTGGAATTGCTGACTTGAAGTTTCATAATGATTATTTTGGTTGTGTTATTATTTTTTATTTTTATTACGCTGGCGGGCCGATTTCATTGCTTCGGCATAGGCCACGAGATAATATTCCATAAAGTGGGCCCAGTCGGCGCGGTCAGCCGTGGCTGAGGCGGCGGCGCGGAGGGCTTTGACGGTTTTTTCGTCGGCGCGGATCAGTTCTTCGAGCTGCGAGGCGATGGTGCGGCAAAGGTCGTGGTAATTGCCGTCGTTGCGCTCGCTGACGTGGACGCCGCTCAGAGCGAAAGAGTTGGGGCCGAATTCCTTGTCAACCCACATTCCGAAGCCGCTGAGGGAGGTGGTCACCGTAGGCACTCCGAAGGCCACGGATTCCATGGGCGTGTAGCCCCACGGCTCGTAATAGCTGGGGAAAACCGTGGCGTCAAGGCCGGGCAGGAGGTCATAATAAGTCAATCCACCGAAGAGGCCGTCGGAGCCGTCGAGATAGCAGGGCACATATATCATATGGAGCTTGTCGGCGGGCTGATTTGTGAAGCCAAGGCGATGGATTGAGTTGATTATGGGGTCGGAATCTGGGTTATTGAGTCCATGGGTGATTACCGGGTCGGCAATGCCGGCGGAATCTCCGGAATTGATGGCGGAGACGAGCTCGGGGCGGGCGTTGCGGCTCCATGCGGGGACCATGATCATGCAGACCACCGGGGTGTCCTGTTCAGTCAACTCATAACGGACAATGTTGCAGGAGTCGAGGAAGACGTCAATGCCCTTGTTGCGATATTCGCAGCGGCCGGAGGTGGCCACAAGGAACGTATTTTCAGGCAGTTGAGCGCCGGTCAGGGCCGAGGCCATTTTGAGCATGGCTTGGCGGGCGGCTTTGCGCGCGTCGGCCATCTTTTTGGCGGTTTTGGGGACGAAATCCTTTTCGAAGCCGTTGGGAGTGACCAAGGGGCGGATTTCGAGGAGTTGCTCACATTCGCGGGCCGTCACGTCGCTGACCGTGGTGAAGCAGTCGGCCTGATGAGCAGCTGCTTTTTCGAGCGAGTGTTTGGCCTCCATGTTGAGTTCGCGGGCCATTTGGTCGCCGTTATAGCCTAAGAAATAGGCATATAGGTCTTTGCCGTTGCCGCAGATTGAACGGCCAATGCTGGTGGCGTGGGTGGTGAAGACCGTAGCCGCCTTGAGAAGGTAAGATTTCACGTGGAGCAGGCCCATGCCCGTGGTCCACTCGTCAAAATGGGCAAGCACTCCGGCGCCCTCTTTATGGCCGAGAAAGCGGGAAATGCTCTCGATGACCAGGGCGGCGGCATGGGAGAAGGCGCAGGCTTCGGGATAGTCGCCATAAGCGTGGAGGGAGTCAACGCCATATTTTTCCCACATTTCGCCGTAAAGTTGCGGTAATGAGTTATATAAGGCGTCAAATTTCACCAAAACGGCAATGGGGCGGCCGGGAACATTCCAGCGCCCTACCCTCACGGTCACTCCTTCAGGGAGTTCGGCCGACTTTTTCCAGTCTTTCAAAAGAGAGGCCACCTCGGTAAAATAAGGTGACGGAGTTGAGTCGGTCCAGACGTCCGGACCGACGAATATGACCTTGTCTTTATAAAGCGTTTGGAGGGTGCGCGCCTTGGTCGAAAGCACAGCATAGATGCCTCCCACTTTATTACATACCTCCCAGCTCGTTTCGAAGAGCAAAGAGGGCGATTCGGTGTTATTTTTTGTCATAAATTTCACTTTTCGAGTTGCAAAGTTACGAATTTTTCGTCTAACTGCAAAATCTTAAAACATTTTCATTAACTTTGCAGTCAGATATGGACACAAAAATTAATAAAATTAAGGATATAATCACGCGTTTTAACATCTCAAACGTGTTGACAGACTCGCGATCCATCACCGATGGCGAGCGTTCGATCTTTTTTGCGCTGAAAACTCCGACCAACGATGGACATAATTACATCCCCGAGCTCATGTCCCGCGGAGTGCATGCCTTTGTCGTTGAGGAAATTCCCGAGGGAACGAACCCCGAGGAGGCGGAATTCATCGTGGTTGACAATGTTTTAGCCACTCTCCAGTCCTTGGCTGCCGATTATCGGGCTGAGGCTTTGGCCACGACGAAAATGATTGCCGTGGCCGGATTTGGCGGGAAGACTATAATTAAGGAGTGGCTAAGCGAGGCAATTGGGCGCGAACATCGCGTCGGGCGCTCGCCGAGGAGCTATAACAGCCAGTTGGGCGTGGCGCTGTCGCTGCTGAAGATTCAGCCGGCGGCGGAGTTTGCCGTGATTGAGTGTGGCATTTCGGAAGCCGGCGAGATGGGCCGATTGGAGGGCATGGTGCGTCCTGACTTGGTGATTATCAGCGGCATAGACCCTCAGGCGGGTGATTTTGCTTCGACCGATCAGAAACTTCAGGAGACGCTTTCGATTGCCCGCGATGCTGCGGCCATTGTTTATCCGGCGGAGTTGGATGAGGCCGTGGCCCGTTTCGTGCCGGATAAAGTGCTGAAAATCAGCGTGAATATTCCTTCTGAGGCAGAATGGATGGAACGCGACCGGCTGCTCACCTTGGAGGCGCTGAGATATCTGAAAATGGAGCTTCCGGAGGGGATTGTGCGCCCCTTGACCACGCGGCTTAATGTCAGTCAGGGTGTGAATAACTGCCTGATTATCAGCGATCGCTTCAGCTGCCACCCGGACTCCCTACCCTCTGCCATTGACTTCATGCGCCGACGCCGCGCCGACGGGCTGAAAATGACCCTGATTCTCGACGACATGGGCCCCGAGGCCGACCCCGCCGAGATTTCCTCCTTAATATATAAGGCGGGGATTGAGCGCGTAATCGCCATTGGTAAGCAATTTGACGCCGCCCGCGAGCTTTTCCCGGCTGGAAGTCGCTTTTTTGCCACGGGCGAGGAGATGCTCAGCGAATTGAGTGTCAGCGACTTTTCCCGCGGGCTCATCCTTGCCAAAGGAGAGCGCGGAGGGGCCGTTGATCGCTTGGCTGAGACGCTCCAACTGCGCCACCATGAGACGGTACTCGAAGTAAATCTTGACTCCATAGTCTATAATTTCAACCATTATCGGGCCATGTTGAAGCCGGAGACGGGCATCGTGGCGATGGTCAAGGCCTCGGGCTATGGCGCCGGGGCATTTGAATTGGCGCGGACCCTGCAGAGCCATGGCGCGGCTTATTTGGCTGTGGCTGTGGTCGATGAGGGCGAAGAGCTGCGCCGCGCGGGAATCACCATGCCGATCATGGCGCTGAACCCGAAGGTGACGAACTATGACTCACTGTTTTCCAACCGCTTGGAGCCCGAAGTGTTCAGCTTTGACATGCTCGACGAGATCATCCGCGAAGGCGAAAAGCGCGGCATATCCGATTATCCCATCCACGTGAAATTTGACACCGGGATGCACCGCCTCGGCTTCCTCCGGCATGACATTCCGGAGCTTTGTCAGCGCCTGAGCGAGACGCAAGTGGTCAAAGTGGCGTCGGTGTTTTCACATCTTGCCACGGCCGATTGCCTCGATATGGATGACTATACCCTTGGCCAGCTGACTTTGTTTACGGAGATTTGCGAGGAGATGGCGCGCGGGGTTGGTTACCGCTTCAAGCGACATATTCTCAACTCCGCCGGCATTGCGCGATTCCCTGAGTATCAGTTTGATATGGTGCGCCTCGGCATCGGCCTCTACGGGGTTGATACCCTCGGTATTCCGGCCACTGCGGCGCTGAAACAAGTCTCCTCTCTGCGCTCCATCATCATTTCGCTCAAGGACTGGAACGCTGGCACCTCCATCGGCTATTCGCGGCGCACGATTCTTGACCATGACGCCACCGTGGCCACCGTCCCCGTGGGCTATGCCGACGGCCTGGACCGACACCTCGGCAACGGCAAGGGGCGCGTCTGGATCAACGGCAAGGAGTGTCCGATTGTGGGCAACATCTGCATGGACGCGTGCATGATTGACGTCACCGGCGCCGACGCCAAAGTGGGAGACTCCGTGGAATTCTTCGGCCCGAACCTCCCCGTCGACGTCATGAGCACGGCCTTAGACACCATCCCCTACGAGATCCTCACCTCCGTCTCCCCGCGCGTCCGCCGCATCTACTTCCGCGAATAAATTCCCCCCAAAAAAACTTGCATCCCCCAAAATAATTTCGTATATTTGCATACTCAAACAATAAATAGCAAAGCATATGACGGAAGAAGAATTCAAAGCATACAAATTTGACGACGAACATGACCCCTCAGACGCTCACCTGCAGCAGCTCATGGAAAACGCCGCCAAAGCCGTCCGCGAGTCCAACCGCATCGCCGAAGAACAATTCTTCGAGCGCCTCCATCAAGCCTGCGAAGAAGCCAAACGCCGCCGCATCAGCTAAGCCATGAGAAAAGAAGGTCATGCCCCACTCCTAATAGTCATTGCCGGCCCCAATGGGTCGGGCAAAACCACTATTACCTCAGAGGTCTTGAAGAGTGAATGGCTTGAAGATGCTGTTTATATAAATCCGGACAACATTGCTCAGGAACAATTTGGTGACTGGAACTCACCGGAGGCCGTCCTCAAATCCGCAATCTTTTGCGAACAATGGCGTGAGAAATGCCTACTTGAAGGTAAAAGTTTAATCTTTGAGACTGTTATGTCTGCTCCGGATAAAATTGACTTCATCCAGAGAGCTAAGGAAGCCGGCTTTTTTGTCAGAGTTTTCTTTATATCCACATCAGATCCAAGCATAAATTCTGCGCGTATAGCACGTCGAGTTATGAAAGGAGGACATGATGTTCCTATCACAAAGATTATCTCACGCTATGTAAAATCTATTTCTAATTGCACAGATATTTCGCAGATTGTTGATCGACTCTACGTATACGACAATTCAACCGATAACGCCTCAGCTCAAATTCTGTTTCGACTACGCAATGGCAAATTAGCCAAACAATACGTTAGCCAAATTCCCAAATGGGCAAAAGACATCATCCCGAAATAAAACTTACTGAAATGATATGAATATTTGGATTTTTTTGCCTTTAGCAGGCGCAATTATTGGTGGCATTATTGGCAACCGAGCATACAAAAACTACCAAAACAGACACAAATAACCCCATTCATTAGCTTTGTCTATGGCAAGACCTATTAAAGAGACCCCAGTTCTGAAGGGAAAAGATGCTGAGAGATTTGCTGAGAAAATTGCAAATCCGGCCCTTGTGAGCCAGTCTGAAAAAGATGCGGCCCGCCAAGCCTATGAAGCCTTCAAAGCCATCAGTACCTTCCCCATGTAATGATGGATTTAAGTCAATTTGTATTCAGGCAGATTGAAGCCGACACAGAGATAAAGTCATTTGATTGCGGCGATGCCGACCTAAATGACTTCTTAGTTAGCGATGCAAAAAATTATTTGCATGCTATGATGGCTTTAACGTATCTCCTTGAAGATAATAATGCGTCAAAAACAGTGGCGTATTATAGTCTTTTAAATGATAAGATTGTCTTTGACCCGACAGATAAACATTTTTGGAACAAACTTAACCGAAAGATAGCAAATAAGAAGCGTCGAAAAGAGTATCCGGCTGTTAAGATTGGCCGTTTAGCTGTTTCAAAGGATTACTCCGGTAATCACATTGGAGAAACAATCCTTTTACAGATCAAACATATGTTTGCCACAATGCGACGTAGCGCATGTCGTTTTATAACTGTGGATGCGTATTCAGCAGCGATTCCTTTTTATGAGAAATGTGGTTTTACCTTTTTGTCTGAACACGACAAAAATGCAAAGACTCGAGCAATGTATTTTGACCTCATCAATTTCGGCACAAAATAACTTACATAACGAATATGACGGAAGAAGAATTCAAAGCATACAAATTTGACGACGAACATGACCCCTCAGACGCTCACCTGCAGCAGCTCATGGAAAACGCCGCCAAAGCCGTCCGCGAGTCCAACCGCATCGCCGAAGAACAATTCTTCGAGCGCCTCCATCAAGCCTGCGAAGAAGCCAAACGCCGCCGCATCAGCTAAGCCATGAGAAAAGAAGGTCATGCCCCACTCCTAATAGTCATTGCCGGCCCCAATGGGTCGGGCAAAACCACTATTACCTCAGAGGTCTTGAAGAGTGAATGGCTTGAAGATGCTGTTTATATAAATCCGGACAACATTGCTCAGGAACAATTTGGTGACTGGAACTCACCGGAGGCCGTCCTCAAATCCGCAATCTTTTGCGAACAATGGCGTGAGAAATGCCTACTTGAAGGTAAAAGTTTAATCTTTGAGACTGTTATGTCTGCTCCGGATAAAATTGACTTCATCCAGAGAGCTAAGGAAGCCGGCTTTTTTGTCAGAGTTTTCTTTATATCCACATCAGATCCAAGCATAAATTCTGCGCGTATAGCACGTCGAGTTATGAAAGGAGGACATGATGTTCCTATCACAAAGATTATCTCACGCTATGTAAAATCTATTTCTAATTGCACAGATATTTCGCAGATTGTTGATCGACTCTACGTATACGACAATTCAACCGATAACGCCTCAGCTCAAATTCTGTTTCGACTACGCAATGGCAAATTAGCCAAACAATACGTTAGCCAAATTCCCAAATGGGCAAAAGACATCATCCCGAAATAAAACTTACTGAAATGATATGAATATTTGGATTTTTTTGCCTTTAGCAGGCGCAATTATTGGTGGCATTATTGGCAACCGAGCATACAAAAACTACCAAAACAGACACAAATAACCCCATTCATTAGCTTTGTCTATGGCAAGACCTATTAAAGAGACCCCAGTTCTGAAGGGAAAAGATGCTGAGAGATTTGCTGAGAAAATTGCAAATCCGGCCCTTGTGAGCCAGTCTGAAAAAGATGCGGCCCGCCAAGCCTATGAAGCCTTCAAAGCCATCAGTACCTTCCCCATGTAATGTTTCGAAGGATTTCGCCGGTATAAAGAGTCTGTGTCTTTGCTGGATCAAATTATTTTTTTCCGGTGAGGTTTAGGTGGTAGCGGACACGGAATAGGACGTAAGTAGAGATAGTGTTGTTCCAAACTTCAAGGCGGCCCATGTTGTCGGCATAGTAGCGGACGTTTGAGCGTTGATGTAGCAGGTCATATCCGTCGATGGTAAATGTAAGGCCGGGCTTTTTCCAGTGCCAGGAGGCTGAGGCGTTCCAGATATATTCGGTTTTATTGAGATTCGGGTCGTTATAACCGGTTCGCGTATTGACGTTGAAGTTCGTGGAAAGAATAATTTTTTGCGGTAATGTGAATGAACCGCTGAGAGTATAGACTAAATCTGCGGAAGAAAATGGCGTGTAATATTCGGCCTCACCGGTATATCGACGCCAGTTGCCGTTAAAGGATAAAGTAATGTTGTGTGCGAAGTTATTCAACTGAACGCTGACTTTCGCATTTGGCGACAAACTGCGATTATACACATAAGTTTGATGCGGTTTTGTGAAAACATCGTTAGAAGTAAACATATCCACCATACGCCGCTCAGCACCTTTAATTGTCAAATTATATGTAATATATGCGGTTCTGCCTCCATTCAATTTAGCGATTGGGCCTTGACTCTGGAGGGTAATGGTCTGTGTGCGGTTGCCGTCTACATTATACATGGAGGAAGTCCGCACACCGGTTTCCGGATTATACACAGTTCCTGACGTTATGGCATCGGTGATAAAATTATATTCATATTTAAGAGAATGGGAGCGATTTATTTTTCGGTTATTCCGCAAAGTCAAATCCACTGCTCCGGTGTGAGAATAGGCATTTCGCAGATTCGGATTTCCGCGTGTAATGTATAACGGATTGGTATTATCCGTAACGTTAATCAGGTTTGTCATTGACAGATATGACGGAGTTGAGGTCCAACTCAAACCAAGCACAGAACCATGCTCTTTTTTGCCATTTTCTGCGATGAAGTTTACATATCCGTTAATGGCAGGGAGAACACTATGGCGCGTGGCAAGAGTGTCATATTCATGCTTCACATAATTGAGATTGCGCTCATTGATTTTTAGTGAGGGATTGATAGAATAAGCTATTTCTCCGTGTCCCCCTTTATCAAAGTCAGGGTTTCCGACGCGTCCGTTGGAAGTCAGATAAATCGAGTGTTCATTGCTCCATGCCATCGAACTATGGCTGTTTTGCAAATCAAGCACGTCATTTAATAGCGAAACATCAGCCGGCAAATCGCCAAATTGAATATCTTCTAAATTCTCGCTGCTTAGTTCACTGAGCAGATATCGCGACTTGGTGTCCTCATTCCGCTTATATTCAAATTGATATTTGAGCGAAGAAGTGAACTGCCCCTTGACGTTTATGGCATAAGTTGCGGAGGCTTTCACGCTTCCATCAAACGAGGGCTTGCGATTCGTATATGAATAGAAGTGGTCTGCCGGATTAGGGTTATCGCCAAAGTTGATGAAATCCCGGTCGAATAACTTGTTAGTCATTCGGTCATAAGATCCGCTTGCAGCAAAGGTCATGCTATGAATGAACCTGCCTTGCTTGGACAGGGGAAGTTTAATCGTTGAGGATGCCGCAAGCGTGGCTGTCAGAGAATTTTCATTCTCTTTCTTTCTCTTGATGCTTCGGTTAATCAGATGTCTTAAAATCGTGGGGGCATCTCCGGAATAAACAAATTCAATATCGTCGGCAGAAAGGTCTGCAATATAACGGTCTAACGTCATATTGACAATCTTGCCCGAGGATGAAAGTTTTGAATAGTTAAACGAAGGAGATAAGGAAAAGGTTACGACCTTCGAAGGCGTTATATCAAATGTGTGATTAGTATTTATTTTAAAACTCTTATCCTGACCGTTGTAATAACGTGTTTCATAAGTATCTCCGGATGAAAGATAATTGGTGCGCTCGCTTCCGCTTCGAGAAATGACATCGGAGGTCAGCACTTCTACCGACCCTCGGATTTTACGATTTTGAACACCATTGTTCCAATCATGTTGATAGGATAGACCGCCTGAAAGATAAGATGATTCATCCGTACCGGTATCATCCATTTTCCATACGGAGTACTGTCCGGGATTGCTTCTTCCGGATAAATTATTTGCATTAAAGAATGCCGACAAAGCCCATGTCTTACTAAAACCAAGCATAAATGCCCTGCCCAAATACCTATTAGAGGAACCATATCCGGCATCAACATTTACCCACTTTCCAATGGAGTACTCTTTTTTTAGAATCACATCCATTACCAAAGGTTTCTCTTCTGATTGATGCTCACTATAGCCCAGAAACTTTTCTCTCTGCGTCGTCTGCTCATATACCTTGACCTTATTCACGGTATATGCTCCTAAATTTTCAAGCAGAGTGCGTGGGTTGCCATCAAACAATTGTCGGCCTTCCAGTTGCAGACTATTGACGCGCCGTCCATTACACCAAATCACGCCATTGCTGTCAATACGCACGCCATCAAGTTTCCGAATTAAGTCATCAAGCATAGACCCGTCAGGCAGCATAAAGGCATCTGCATTGTAAATCAGAGTGTCGCCCTTATAGTAGAGTTTGATTTTCGTGGCCTCAACGGTTACTTCCTTTAATTGCTTTGGTATACGCTGCACTCCCACCTCACCAATGTCTAACACTCTGAATTGTTCCTGAGTAGCAGGCAGAATAACTGGCAGAAGACGGGTATTATAACCCGGCGCATCAATCATTATATGATATTCAACCTCCTTTTCCGGAAGGTTAATAAAGCCTTTCTTCTGAGAAGCTATATCCCCATGTTGCGATACTTCAAAATAACGACCTTCCTCAACAAGGACTGAGTCTCCCGGCAGAAATGCAAGAATTTCACACTCGGGCAGTGTCAGTCGCGTAATTGAATCAACAGCCGAAAATGTTACCATATATTGAGCTCTGCAGCAGAAAGGAAGGCAGAACGCACATAGAAGCAAAAGAATTGTAATTTTTCGATTCATAGAGTAAGGAATTAAAAAAGCGACTGCAAGTTTAAAAAAAAACTCACATACGCAAATTTTTTCGCAAAAAAAAGAAATTTGAAAAAAAATTGGAAAAAAGTTGGGGGAAAGTTTGGTGGATTGCGGGAAAAGTTGTAACTTTGCGGTCGCTAAAGTAATATATTTTTCGTTCGGGCTTGGTAAAAGAGCGTTGAGGTTTCGGCGCCGCCTGACGGAGTTAACCCACAAAAAACGTAAAAATGTACGTAATTGTAGAAATTCAGGGCCAGCAGTTTAAAGCTGAAAAGGACAAGTTCCTTTATGTCCACTATCTTGGTGAAAGCGCCAAGGAAGGCTCCACCGTGGAGTTTGACAAAGTGCTGCTCGTTGACGCCGACGGCGCAGTGAAAGTAGGTGCACCGACCGTAGAAGGTGCCAAGGTTGTTTGCGAAGTAAAGCAGCAGCTTGTTAAGGGCGACAAAGTCATCGTGTTTAAGAAAAAGCGTCGCAAGGGCTATCGCCGCAAGAACGGCCATCGTCAGTGCTTCTCACAGGTAGTGATCAAGGAGATCGTCGCTTAATTGTTTAACCCACTAACCCAAATCTGAAAGAGAAATGGCACATAAGAAAGGTGTCGGCAGTTCTAAGAACGGCCGCGAATCAGAAAGCAAACGATTAGGTGTTAAGATCTTCGGTGGCCAGTTTGCCAAGGCCGGCAACATCCTGAAGCGTCAGCGTGGCACGGTTCACCACCCCGGCCTGAACGTGGGCATGGGTAAGGATCACACCCTTTACGCACTCATTGACGGCACCGTAGTCTTCACTGAAGGCAAGAATGGTCGTCGTTTCATCAACGTAACTCCCGTAGAAGAGTAAGGTTGAGTTTGACAGCAAGATTGAGGCTGTGTCGAGTTTCGGCACAGCCTTTTTTTTGAGCGGAGGGGATGGTGCAACCCCATCCGGGGTTGAATGGCGGGGAGGGGATGTCAGGGCCCCCAGTAGTCGCCTTTGGCGCCAACTGGGGGTTAAGCGGGGTGAAAGCCCTCACGGGCTTTTTTTCGCCCCGGGGCGATGGGTTTGAGGTGGGAAGGGCTCATTTCATTCGCCCCACAATGGGGGCGGGAGGAGGGGGGGGCAGGAATCTTCTTTGTTATATGGTCGATGGTCGATGGACGTCCGAGGGGATGGCCCGAGGGGCTATTGCCCGCCCGGGCGAATGGTGAAATTTTTGAGTGATAATTGGGGATTAGCCGATGTTGTTTTGAATGAGACTTTTTCCCCAGAGGTATATTTTATCTACTGTGGGGGTTGATACGTTGTATTGTTTGGCTAAGTCGTGGACTAATTTTAGGCCGTATTGGAAATCCTCGACGAAATAGCGGCTCGTGAAGTCAGGCAAAAATCCCTCCGGCGTTTCCATAACGGGCATTCTGATATTTTTGAAAGATTCGATTGAACGGAGCTTAAGTGATAAGGATTTGGCGTCAGTTTGCTCATAGTAATCGAGCACGTAGGGCAAACAATCATTGTCAATCGGGAGGGCTTGAATCACTTTATGCAGGTCAGCATCCAAGTCAATATAAGCCTGCGAGGCCTCATCCGTCCATTCTTCATAAAACAAGGGATTCTCCTTCATAGCCTCACCCTTCCAATCTTTGAGCCAGGTATAAATGCGAGCGGGATGAAGAATAGGATTACTGTTTGAAAGTGTAACTTCCAAGTAATGAGACTTTAATTGAGTCGGCTGACCAAATGCAGTCTCAACCCATTGGCGAAACTCTTCTTTTTGACTGGCGCTGCAGTTTTCTACGGCAATAACAAATCCTGTCTTATATGCCAACAGGTTGCCTTCTTGGCCATATTCCTTTACTTTGCCGATAAAAGGGACTCTCTGAAAACCCCATAAGGGATATTCTGAGCCTAAGACTTTATGTGCAGCAATAAAGAAGCCATTGGAAGAAAACACGCCTCCAACAAATGCGTTTTTCTTGAGATAGGGTTTGATCTTTATGAGCTCGGCTTCATTGGAAAAACCGGGAACAGTCACAATAACAACGTCCGCCTCCGGAATCACCTTCTTCGGATCATTAGAGATTTCACCCAGTTGGATTACCTCAGACTTTCCGTCTGGAAAATTAAATATAAAGGAATCTTTCATCCATTGCTGAGGCCTATTGGTAAGGATATTCACTTTATACCCTTTAAGAGTGAGCCACGGCGCAATTGCATGGCATTGGCCGCCGCCTCCACATATACAGATTGTTTTTATACTTTGCATTTGGATAGGGAAACTATTGAATTATATAGATTTAAGAGCATTAACAAGATTACTGTTATCTTTCCTGTTGCGAATAGCGATTCGGACATACTGTTTGGAGGGGGGGAAGCCTTTTTTGGAGGAGCAGTCTTTGATGAGGATGTTGAAGTCGGTCATCAGGCGGAGGGTGAGGTCGGAGGAGGAGATGCCGTGGAGTTCGCAGAGGAAATAGTTTGCCTGTGAGGGGATTAGGCGGAGGAAGGGGATTTCGGCGAGTTCGCGGGCGAAGATTTCGCGCTCGCGGCGGAAGAGTTCGCAGGAGTGCTGATAGTCTTTTTCGTATTTATTGAAAATCTGCATGTAGAACTCGGCGAAGGAGTTGATGTTCCAGATGGCTACGTCTTTGCGAATGCGAGTAATCAGCTCAGAGTCGGCGGAGGCGAGGACTCCGAGTCGCAGGCCGGGGACGCCGTAACTCTTTGAGATTGATTTCATTACGCAGAGGTGAGGGAACCGTTCGAGCAAGTCGTTTTTCAGCAGGGTCATTGAGGCGCCGGAGTCGGCAAAGTCGACGAATGATTCGTCTATAATCAGGCGGGTCTGAACTTCTTCGGCCCACTGAGCGAGGCGCATAAGTCCCTCGAAATCAATCAGATTGCCGGAGGGATTGTCAGGGTTGACAATCAGCAGGGAGTCGACATGATTTGCGGTGAAGAAAGAGATGAGGTCATCGGCCGAGTAGCTAAAATTGTCATTCTCAGGGTGATACTTGACAATTCTTTCGGCGGGGAGTCGGTTTGGATACTCCTCAAAGGTGGGGTAAATGACGCCGACGGAGCCATGGGAGTGCTCCATGAGGCTTTTGATGAGCTCGGCGGCGCCGTTGCCCACCACGACCAAATCGTGGCGCAGGCCGAAATATTTTGCGGCGAGGAGGGAGTTGACGCCCATGCCGGAAGGATAATTGCGGAGCAGCGGCTCGAAGTTGGCCTTCATCTCGTCAATCATCTTAGGCTGAGGGAAATAGGGGTTGACGAGATAACAGAAATCGAGCACGTCGGCATAGCGCCAGTAGCCGCCGAAGCTGTGTTGCATCTTCTGAAGGCGCTCCTTGGGGTCGGCAAAGATTGTCTCGGCGATGCGGAGGTCCTGGACATCGTCAATCTCATACCAATTGAGGCCATTGATGGGGAGGGCGCGCATGTCGGCCACATCAATGAGGGTTATGACACGGAGCACCTGCTCGTAATATTCATTTTGCCCCAAGACCTTAATATAAGCCTCGAGAAAGGGCAGATAATGATTGCGAACAAACTCGGGCGAGAATTTATAGACGTTGACCGTCTTATAATAATATTGCGTGTCGGAATATTTGAAGGCCTTTTTGGGGATAAAATTGACGATTTTGCAGTCGTCGTCAATGCGGACCATGGTGCCGTCCATCCATGTCTGATACTTTGCCACGAGGGCGACATTCGGCCAGGGAGATTCGACAGCGAGGTCGAGCACCTCATCCTGGAAAATCAGGTCTGACTCCAACAGCAGGGTCTCCTCCTGGACCATGTAGTCGCGGGCGAGCCAGAGGGAATAGATATTGTTGGTTTTGTCGTAGATGGGATTTTCGACGAAGACGATATTTAGGTCGGGAAAATTGGCTTGAATATGGTTAACGAGGTTTTGGGCTTCATAGCCGACAACGATGACTATGCGACTGAGGTTCAGCCGATTAAGCTGAGAGAGCATCCGGTCAATGAGTCGGACGCCATTGACCTCGAGCATGCATTTGGTGTTGTCAGCGGTGAACTCGCCGAGTCGGCGACCCATACCGGCAGCTAAGATTAAAGCTTGCATAAAGAGTAATAATGTGGTTAAAAACAGACGCTAATTTAAGGAAAATTTGCTGATTATGCAATAACTTTGCAAAAAAATCGTTAACTTTGTAGAGAAAAGAGGCAATGGAAAGCCTCGGATTCATGTTATGCGACAACTGATTAACCAACATATAATCAAACCGTTAAAGCGCGTTTACAGGACTCAATTCAAGTACAAAATCGCGCAACAAAAAAAGAGATACGAGCGCATAGTCAGTCGCGTTCGCGAGGGAGGCCGCTGCCGGGTGGTCTTCATAGCGTCGTCGCTGCCCATGTGGCGCTATCAACAGCTTGTCAAGCTGATGATTACGGACGGGAGATTTGACCTGCGCATTGCCATCATCCCTTTCAAGGCGTATACGGCTGAGGACCGGCGCCGCGACTCGGAGCAGCTGATGGAGTATTTTTCGGCAGCGGGATTGAAGGCAGAGATTACGGATGATTTTGCGCGACTGAAGGCTGAATTTCAGCCGGATATGATAGTTTATCCGCAGCCTTACGACACGAGTTATGACGACGAAGCGGCCAACTGGATGGCGAATCGCGACTGCCTGATAGTTCATACCCCCTACTCCGTTCCACTGTCGCAGTACGAATGGTACATCAACATTCCGATGCATAATTTGGCCTGGCGCTTTTATGTGGCGTCGGAGATTCATGCCGAGGTTAGCCGCCGAATTGCTGACAATAAAGGCGAGAATGCCGTGATTATCGGTGAGCCGCATGCCGATGAATTCAAGCAAGCGCTCAAGGCCGATCCATGGAAGCCGATGGCCGACGGCAAGGCGCGCAAAAGGCTGATTTGGGCGCCTCACTTCAGCATTGTTTCCTACAATATGTTTGACCGTCCGGACTTCAACTGGAGCTATAAGATTATGCGGGAACTTGCAGTGCGCCACCGCGATACGCTGCAAATAGCCTTCAAGCCTCACCCCCGATTGAAGTCTGAACTCTATAAACATCCTGACTGGGGACCGGAGCGCACGGATGAGTTTTATCGCTTCTGGGCCGAGGGGGAAAATACGCAACTCGAGACGGGAGATTTCGTGGAGCTTTTCAAGAGCTCTGACGCCATGGTGCATAACTGCGGGTCGTTTACGGCCGAGTATCTTTTCACTGGCAAACCGGTGGGTTACATTACCCGCAACTTGGCCGGAATCAAGGCTGACATGAACGACTTCGGCCGGGCCTGCCAAGACGCGCATTACACCCTCGACTCCGAGGAGGCACTGAGCCAATTCATTGAGCAGACGGTGCTTGGCGGCGAAGACCCGATGAAGGAGGAGCGCGAGGCCACGCTTCAGCGGATACTTTACCGCCCGCAGACGGGGTCGGTGGCGGCCGAGATGATGAAGGACCTGACTAAATCCCTGTTTGGCTGATGGATATACTGCTTATTTTACTGATAATCGTGGCGTTATATGGCGTTAAGTTTTCCATTAGTGGCCATGGCGACTACATCAGCCGCAGCCAGACTGACTCCATTAAGGGGATTTTTGCCATCATCATTCTGTTCTCACACATGAGAGGCTACCTTCCCGAGCCGGGCGAGCACGACCATTTTTTCTATGGGGCGCTTGATGCTATCGGCCAGCTGATGGTGGTGATGTTCATTCTCTACTCGGGTTACGGCGTGATGGAATCGCTGAAACGCGACCGACGGAAATATATGTCAAACTTTTTGACCCACAGGCTTTTAAAGGTGTGGATAATGTTTGCCATAGCCGTTGCCTGCTTCTTTGTTCTTGACTTGATATTGGGTCAGCAATATGAAATGCGACAATATCTATGGTGTTGGGTTGGCTGGGAAAGCATTGGCAATTCCAACTGGTTTGTCTTTGATATTTTAGTGCTTTACTTGCTGACTTACTTCACATTATTGGTGGCCGACCGACTCGAGTGGAACCTAAAGATTTGCGCCATTGGGGTGTTTGGGTTAGTGATACTCTTCGACCTTTTTTTGCGCGGCATGGGCAAGGAATCATACTGGTATGACACGATAGTGGCCTACCCCATCGGCATGCTTTATTCGCTCTATAAGAAGGAGATAGAGGCATATGCCCGAGGCTGGCGCTGGGTGGTTTGCTTCGTGATTACGGCGGGACTTTTTGCGGTGATGCACTATGTTTCACTCTCAGATTTGCTGCAATCCGGCGGAGCGCTGAAAATGGTCAATCACTTGCTGTTTATCTTTTCATCGAGCTTCTTTGCGTTAGCGTTGGTCTTGCTGACCATGAAATTGAAACTTGACAATAGGGCGCTGAGATGGTTAGGGGTCAATGCATTCGCAATCTACGTGTTGCAACGCTTGGCGATGATCATTTGCACTCATTTTGAGCTCAATGAGAATGCCTTAGTATTTTCGGCCATTGTCATTCCTGCGACGCTGCTGATTGCGGCAATATTCACCGCAACGACTAACCGCATAAACGCTTATTTATTTAAGAAATGAGTCAGGAGAAGGATATAAAGTCGATGGCGGTTCATGGGGTGATCTGGACCATGGCGGAGAAATATTCTTCGCAGATTGTTCAGTTTGTCATCCAGGTTATTTTGGCGCGCTTGCTGACGCCGGCAGAGTATGGTTTGATAGGCGTATTGGCCATATTCATAGCGATTTCCACGGTGTTTATCGACGGCGGCTTTTCGGCTGCATTGGTGCAGTATAAGGACCGCAATGACCGGGATGTGTCGACGGTTTTTTACCTCAACGTGGGGTTGGCGACGCTGATTTATCTGATACTCTTTGCGTGCGCGCCGCTGATTGCTCGGTTTTATGACTCTGCGGAGTTGACTTCGATAGTGAGGGTTTACTGTTTGACGCTGATAATCAACTCGTTTGCCTCGACGAGTCAGACACTGCTGACAATCAACTTGGATTTTAAGACCACGACGAAGATTTCGCTCATTGCGGGTGTTTTGTCGGGCGTAATCGGCATTGCCTTAGCATATTACGGCTTTGGCGTGTGGGCCTTGGTCTGGCAGTCGATTTCGTGGGCTCTGGTGTCCACTTTGCTGACGTTCGTATTGGTCAAATGGTGGCCGCGGGCCGGATTCAGCAAGCAGTCATTTCAGCGGCTGTTTTCATTCAGTTCGCGGCTTTTTGCGGCCAATCTGATTTCGGCGATTTACGACAAGATTTTTGGAGCGATTATCGGCAAGATGTTTAATAAGGCGGCCTTGGGATTTTACGACAGGGCGCTGAGTTTCAACGTGTTGCTTAATAATAACGTAACCCACGTGTTAGGACGAGTATCCTACCCTCTTCTCTCGCAGATTCAAGACGACGACGAGCGGCTGATGAACATTTATAAGCGCTACATTGCCATTTCGGCGTTTATGACGTTTCCGCTGATGATGCTCCTCTGCGGTATAGCCAAACCGCTGATATTAGGGCTTTTGACGGCGAAATGGGCTGACTCGATCATCCTGCTGCAAGTGCTGACCTTCGGGTTCCTTTGGGACGGCGTAATCGTTTCAAATCTTAACCTCATTAAGGTCAAGGGGCGGTCAGACTTGGTGCTGAGGTTGGAGATAGTCAAGAAGCTGATAGCCTTTGGGTTATGCGGCGCGGCGCTGATCATTTTCCGCAGCGTGTTGGCTCTCTGTGTGGCCAAAGCCATCTATGGGTTTATCGCACTGATTCTCAACACGATATACACCAAGCGGATGATAAATTACGGCTTCCTGAAGCAATTTGCCGACTATTGGCCATATTTGGCCGCGTCGGTGGGCGTATTGGCGATTTCGTTGGTATGCTCGGCGCTGATTGCCAATAGCTGGGTGGCACTTGTAGTGGCAATTTTGCTCTCCGGCGGCTTCTACTTGGGGGTGTGTCATTTGTGCAAACTTTACGCTTATCGAGAAATTCTTGGCCTTTTAAAAGGAAAACTCAGAAAAAATTCGTAAATTTGCAGTTGAAATGGGACGAATCCTTGCAATTGACTATGGGCGCCGTCGCTGCGGATTGGCAGTGACGGACGAATTGCGCCTGATTGGGTCGCCACTGGAAACGGTGGAGACGCCCCGTCTGTTGGACTTCCTGAAGGGCTATTTGGCTAAGAATAAGGTGGATATCATCGTGATCGGCGAGCCCACCACGCTGAAAGGCGAGCCCTCGGAGTCGGCGCGATATATTGAGCCGTTCATTCCCCGCCTGCGGGCCATACTGCCTGAGGGAGTGGAGATTACGCGCTATGACGAGCGATTCACCTCGGCCATTGCCCATCAGGCGATGCTCGACGGCGGGCTGAAGAAAATGGCGCGCAGAGACAAAGCCTTGGTTGACCGCACGGCCGCCACGATTATTCTAAACGATTATTTGCAAAGCATTTACAATAAATGAAATTACCTATTTATCTCTATGGCCACCCGGTGCTCCGCAAGATTGCGGAACCGATCGAGGCCGACAACGGCGAGCTGAAAAAGCTGGTCGACGATATGTTTGAAACCATGTATGCCGCTGAGGGTTGCGGACTTGCCGCGCCTCAGATTGGCAAGAGCATTCGCTTGGTGGTGATAGATGCCGACGTGTTAGGCGATGAATATCCTGAATGTAAGGGCCGGAAGTTTGCGCTGATCAACCCGGAAGTGACGGTACTAAACGGCGAGCCGACGGGCCGCAATGAAGGGTGCCTCTCCCTGCCGGGGATGAGCGAAAACGTCAATCGCGTGGAACACATCCGCCTGAAATGGCTTGACGAGGAGATGAAACCCCACGAAGAAGAGATGTCGGGCTTCTTGGCGCGCATCGTGCAACACGAATGTGACCACCTCGAAGGGAAGGTTTATACGGACCATGTGTCGACGGGTCGGCGCCTGCTGCTTCGCGGGAAGTTTAAGAACCTGACCGAAGGAAAAGTGCGCTGCGACTATAAGGTCAAGGTTGCTTCACGCCGATGATTTTGTCGCGGAGTGAAGGCCTCGGCTGCACCGGGGTGCAGCCCTACATATTTTGATGATTTTAATAAACCAACCACATAATTTAAATGGCTGACGATAAGAAAATTATCTTCTCGATGGTGGGCGTTTCGAAGATCTACCCGCCGCAGAAGCAAGTACTCAAAAATATCTATCTTTCGTTCTTTTACGGGGCGAAAATCGGCATTATCGGTTTAAACGGCTCGGGTAAGTCCTCGCTGCTGAAAATCATTGCCGGCATTGACAAGAATTATCAAGGAGAAGTGGTGTTCTCGCCCGGTTACTCAGTGGGTTACTTAGAGCAGGACCCTCATTTGGACCCGGAAAAGACGGTGATTGAAGTGGTTCGCGAGGGCGTGCAGCCGATCATGGACATGCTCGCTGAGTATGACAAGGTCAACGAAGCCTTTGCGGAACCGGACGCTGATTTCGACACCCTTTTGGCGCGTCAGGCCGAACTTCAGGACAAACTCGACGCGGCCGATGCCTGGAACATTGACTCCAAGCTTGAGCGCGCCATGGACGCCCTGCAATGTCCGCCGGACGATCAGC
>CAZLMV010000005.1:0-1554 GCA_964560625.1 uncultured Bacteroides sp.
ATATATGTTTGAAAAACTTAGCGAAAGACTTGAACGCAGTTTCAAGATAATCAAAGGCGAAGGCAAAATCACGGAGATTAACGTTGCCGAAGCAATGAAGGATGTCCGCAAGGCCCTCCTCGACGCCGACGTCAATTATAAAATAGCCAAGCAGTTTACTGACACTGTCAAGGCCAAAGCCTTAGGCCAAAACGTGCTGACGGCCGTCAAGCCCAAGGAGATGATGATCAAGATTGTCAACGACGAATTGACGGCCCTGATGGGCGGCTCGGCTGCCAAATTTAATGTCACGGGCCAGCCGGCCATCATCATGATGAGCGGCCTGCAAGGTTCGGGTAAGACCACCTTCTCCGGCAAGTTGGCCAAGAAATACAAGAGCGAACAGGGCAAGCGCCCTCTGCTCGTGGCCTGCGACGTTTATCGTCCCGCGGCAATTGACCAGCTGAAGGTGGTTGGCGAGCAGATTGGAGTGCCCGTCTACACCGAGCCGGGCGAAATGGACCCCGTGAAGATTGCCCAAAACGCCGTCAATTACGCCAAGCAGAACCATCTCGACATGGTGATCATTGACACCGCCGGCCGCCTCGCCGTCGATGAAAAGATGATGCAGGAGGTGGAAAACCTCAAGGCCGCATTGAAGCCCCAGGAGATTCTCTTCGTGGTCGACTCAATGACGGGTCAGGACGCCGTCAACACGGCCAAGACCTTTAATGACCGCCTGGATTTCGACGGCGTGGTGCTGACGAAACTTGACGGCGACACGCGCGGCGGTGCTGCCCTTTCGATTCGCTCGGTGGTAAATAAGCCGATTAAGTTCGTGGGCCACGGCGAAAAGATGGACGCCATCGACGTGTTCCACCCCGACCGCATGGCTAACCGTATTCTCGGCATGGGCGATATCGTCTCCCTCGTGGAAAAGGCCCAGCAGGAGTTTGACGAAGCGCAGGCCCGCGCCCTCGAGGAGAAATTCCGCAAGAATAAGTTTGACTTCAACGACTTCTTGGAGCAGATTCGCAAGATTGAGAAGATGGGCTCCATCAAGGATATCGCCTCCATGATTCCCGGTCTTGGAAAGGCCATCAAGGACGTGGAAATCAACGACGACGCCTTCAAGCCCATCAAAGCAATTATCGGCTCCATGACCGCGGAAGAACGCAGCAACCCCGACATCATCAAGGGCACTCGCCGCCAGCGCATTGCCCGCGGCTCGGGCACGGAGATTGCCGACGTCAACAAGCTGCTCAAGCAATTTGACGAGATGCGCAAAATGATGAAGGCTGCCTCCGGCATGAAAAACCCCATGCAGATGATGAAAGCCGCCCGCCAGATGCAGCAAATGCGCGGCATGATGCGGAGATGATAATACCGCCTGCGGCGGTGTTTAAGGTTTAATTACCGCCTGCGGCGGTGTTTAAAGTTTAAAGTTTAAGGTTTAAGTATTAAAGTTTAAAGTTTTAAGGTTTTTATAAAAATTATAAGACTTATAAGAATTAGAAAAGCCCCTCAGAATCAAAATGACTACTATAATAGACGGAAAGGCCACTGCGGCCGAGA
>CAZLMV010000005.1:1654-11273 GCA_964560625.1 uncultured Bacteroides sp.
CCCCTCAGAATCAAAATGACTACTATAATAGACGGAAAGGCCACTGCGGCCGAGATTAAGAAAGAGATTGCAGCCGAGGTGGAGGCCCGAGTGGCCCGCGGCGAGAAACGCCCCCACTTGGCCGCCGTGTTGGTGGGCCATGATGGCGGCTCGGAAACTTACGTTGCCCACAAGGTTAAGGCCTGCGAGGAGTGTGGCTTCGAGTCCACGCTGATTCGCCGCGAGGCCGACGTGACCGAAGAGGAGCTCTTTGGCATTGTCAAGATGCTCAATGAGGATCCGTCGGTCGACGGCTATATCGTCCAGCTCCCGCTTCCCAAACACATCGACGAGCAGAAAATCATCATGGCCGTAGACCCGGCAAAAGACGTGGATGGCTTCCATCCCGTCAACGTCGGCAAGCTCTCCTTAGGCCTGCCTTGCTTCCTGAGCGCCACTCCCTCGGGAATCATGCAACTGCTTGAGCGCTATAAGATTGAGACCAAGGGCAAGCATTGCGTAGTCTTGGGCCGCAGCAACATTGTCGGCAAGCCCGTGGCTCAGCTGATGATGCAGAAAGCCAATCCCGGCAATGCCACTGTAACCGTCTGCCACTCAGCCACTCCCAACATCAAGGAAATCTGTCGCGAGGCCGACATCATCATCGCCGCCCTCGGTCAGCCCGGCTTCGTCACTGCCGACATGGTCAAACCCGGCGCCGTGATTATCGACGTAGGCACCACCCGAGTGCCTGACGCGACGAAGAAATCCGGTTTCCGCCTTAGCGGCGACGTGGATTTCGCAAACGTGGCCCCGCTCTGTTCGGCCATCACTCCCGTGCCCGGCGGCGTCGGCCCCATGACCATCTGCTCGCTGATGTGCAACACGCTTCAGGCGGCTCAGTCCCGTAAATAATTATGTTCAAGATCATTGAAAAGGAGCACTTCTCGGAACACGTGGTCAAACTCGTGGTCTCTGCGCCGCGAATTGCCAAATCGCGCCGCCCGGGCCATTTTGTCATCGTGATTGACAATGCCCGGGGGGAGCGCATTCCGCTGACCATTGCCGATGCCGACCCCGAGCGGGGCACGATTACCCTTGTGGTGCAAGCCGTGGGCGATTCCACTCGCGCCATCTGCGCCATGAATCCCGGTGAGGAGTTTCACGACGTGGTCGGCCCGCTTGGCCGCGCCACTCAGATTCGCCAAGGGGGCACCGTGGTGTGCTGCGGTGGTGGAGTAGGGGTGGCCCCCCTGCTGCCTATAATTAAGGCGATGAAGGCCGCCGGATGCCGCGTGATTTCGGTCCTTGCCGCGCGAACTAAAGAGCTGATAATCCTTGAAAAAGAGGTGCGTGAACATTCCGACGAGGTCATCATCATGACCGACGACGGCTCCTATGGCCGCAAAGGCTTAGTGACCGCCGGAGTGGAGGAAGTGCTCACCCGCGAGCCGGTCGACGAGGTCGTCACCATCGGCCCGGCAGTGATGATGAAGTTTGTCAGCCTCCTGACTGCGAAATATGGCGTGCCTACCGTGGCCTCGCTCAACACCATCATGGTTGACGGCACGGGGATGTGTGGCGCCTGCCGCGTCACCGTCGGCGGCCGCATGCGCTTCGTGTGTATCGACGGACCCGAGTTTGATGCCCACCAGGTCGATTTTGATGAAATGATTATGCGCTTAAAGTCATGAATAAGCAAGATTTAGCACCCCGCGACGCCCAATGGCGCGAAGAGCTCCGCCAGGCCCTGTCGGCCAAGGAGCGCACGGCGATTCCCCGCGTGCGCATGCCCGAACTTCCCGCCGACTGGCGATGCACCACGCTCACTCACGAGGTCAACCAGGGCCTGAGCCGCGAAATGGCCATCCTTGAAGCCACGCGCTGCCTTGACTGCCCTGACCCGCAGTGCGTAACCGGCTGCCCTGTAAGCATTAACATCCCCGGTTTTATCAAAAATATTCAGCGCGGCGACTTCGACGAATCGCTCCGAGTGCTTCGTCGCACCTCCGCGCTTCCGGCGGTGTGCGGCCGCGTCTGTCCCCAGGAAAAGCAATGCGAAAGCAAGTGCATCTACCATAAAATGAAGAAGGAGCCCGTGGCCATCGGCTATCTCGAGCGCTTTGCCGCCGACACCGGTCATGTCTCCGAATCAGATCGCCCCGCGCCGAATGGCAAGCGGGTGGCCGTGGTCGGCTCCGGTCCCGCCGGGCTCTCCTTTGCCGGTGATATGGCCTCGCGCGGCTATGACGTTACGGTGTTTGAGGCGCTCCACGAAATCGGCGGCGTGCTCAAATATGGCATCCCCGAATTCCGCCTCCCCAATGCCGTGGTCAACTCTGAAATCGAGGCGCTGAGCCGCCTTGGCGTCCGCTTTGAAAAGGACACCGTCATCGGCAAGACGCTGACTCAGACGCAATTAGAGGAGATGAACTTCGACGGAATATTCGTGGCCTCCGGAGCCGGTTTGCCCCGATTCATGGGCATTCCCGGCGAAAACTTCGTCAATGTGGTCAGCAGCAATGAATATCTCACGCGCATCAACCTGATGCACGCCGGCACTCCCGGCTATGCCACGCCCGTCTATCGCGGCAAGCGAGTGGCCATCATCGGCGGCGGCAACACGGCCATGGACTCCTGTCGCACGGCCCGACGCATGGGCGCCGAGCGCGTCATGGTGGTTTACCGCCGCTCCGAGGCCGAGATGCCCGCGCGAGTGGAGGAGGTGAAACACGCCCGCGAAGAAGGCGTAGAATTCCTCACGCTGCATAACCCCATTGAATACCTTGGCGACGAAAATGGCCGCGTGCGCGCCATGCGCCTCCAGCGGATGGAGCTCGGCGAGCCCGATGCCTCCGGTCGCCGCTCTCCGCGCCCCGTCGAGGGCGCCATCGAGGAAGTGGAAGTTGACATGGTGATTGTCAGCGTCGGAGTTTCGCCCAACCCGCTGATTCCCGAGAATTTCGAGGGCTTGGACGTGACCTCGCGCGGCACTTTGGTGGCCAACGCCGAGAGCTTGCAGACCACCATACCTTATATATATGCCGGCGGCGACATTGTTCGCGGCGGCGCAACGGTGATTCTCGCCATGGGCGACGGGCGCCGCGCTGCCTCGGCCATGCACGAACAGTTGTCCACCAAGTAGCGTTATAAAAGTTGGACACCCTTTCTCCCAATTTTTATATTATTATGAGCAAAATTGAAATCAAATCAGGCGCCATGAGCGCCGAAGTCTCCACTTTAGGAGCCGAACTGACCTCGCTCAAACGCGACGGCATCGAATATCTCTGGCAAGGTAACCCCGACTTCTGGGCCGGGCAGTCGCCCCTGCTTTTCCCCACCACCGGCCGCTGCTGGGACAATCGCTATCGCCACGACGGCAAGGAGTATACGCTTGACATTCACGGCTTTGCCCGCACCAAGGAGTTTACCGTGGTTGACGCCAAGGAGGACCGAGTGACCCTCGGCCTGCATAGCGATGACTCCACCTTGGCCGTCTATCCCTTCCCCTTCTTCCTCTTCGTGACTTATCGCGTCGATGGCCATAAGTTGCAGGTAGAGTGGATGGTACGCAATCAGGGCGACAAAGATATGTTCTTCCAAATCGGCGCTCACCCGGCTTTCAATCTTCCCGCTTATGACCCGGCTGAGGAAGTGCACGGCTACTTCCAATTTGAAACCAACGGCGAGATTGACTATCTCATCCCCTTGGAAAAAGGCTGCGTGAAACCCGACGAGCCTCACCGCCTCGAACTCGACCCCGAAGGGATGATGCCGATCACGGCCAAGACTTTCGATATTGACACCTACGTCATTGACTCTCAGAAGATTACCGCCTGCACGCTGCTCACCCCCGAGCGCCTCCCCTGGCTGACCGTGCGCTTCCACATGCCCATTCTCTCGCTCTGGGCCCCGACGATTAAGCACCCGGATTGCCCCTTCGTCTGCATCGAACCCTGGTGTGGCAGCTGCGACACCGTGGGCTACGAAGGCGAGTTCGGCGATCGCCGCATCATGAACCGCTTAGCTCCCGCCCAGCATTTCCTGACCTCATATACCATCGAAATAAATGGCTAAAATTCAAGTATTTTGCGAAAATATCGACCGGCACGTGGTGGTTGACGGCGGCGAAACCCTCGCCGACCTCGCCGCCCGTGTAGGCCTCGATTTTTACCCGATTTGCGCCTTGGTGAACAACAAAAACGAGGGCCTGCATTACCCCGTTTACGCGCCCAAGACGGTCAAATTCCTCAGCCGCGACAGCTCCAACGGCTTGCGCGTCTATGTCCGCTCCCTCTGCATGATGCTCTATTGCGCCCTGCGTCGCCTCTACCCTCACGCCGTGCTGAAGATTGAGCACACCATTGGCGGCGGCCATTTCTGTCGAGTGCAAGGAGTGGATGTCACCGACGAATTCCTCGCCCGGGTGCTTGCCGAGATGCAGGCCCTTCACTCCGCCGACATCCCCTTCCTGATGGACGAAAAACCCACCGCCGAGGTCATTGCCGACTTCGAGCGCCAGGGCCTCCAAGACAAAGTCCTGCTGTTGAGAACCGTCCATGAACTCTATACCAAGTTCTACACCCTCGACGGCATTGCCGACAGCTATTACGGCTGCCTGGCCCCCTCAACCGGCGCCATTGACTCCTTTGACCTTATTAAATATGAGGACGGATTCATCTTGATGAGCTCCCGGAAAGAGCCTATCGAGCAGCGCAAAATGTTTGAGGCCTTCACTGATTATGTGAAGTTTAACCATGTGGTCGGCATCAGCAACGTCGGCGAAATGAACCGCACGGTCCAAAGCGGCGACGCCCGAATGCTGATCAACGTGGCCGAGGCCCTGCAAAACAACCGCATAGGCCGCATTGCCGACGAAATAACCCGCCGCTATGAGGAGGGTGGGGCAAGGATTGTCCTCGTGGCCGGCCCTTCATCGTCGGGCAAGACCACCTTCACCAAGCGCTTGGCTATTCAGCTGATGACCAACCTCTTGGAGCCGCAGATGATTTCGCTTGACGATTACTTCGTGGACCGCGACAAGACTCCCCTCGACGAAAAGGGCGATTACGACTATGAAAGCCTCTATGCCCTTGACTTGGAGAGCTTTGAGCGCGACCTCCAGGACCTCCTTGATGGCAAAGAGGTGGAGCTCCCTTACTATAACTTCGAGCGCGGATGCCGGGAATATCGCGGCAATAAAATTCGCCTCCAAGGCCGTTCCATTCTGCTGATTGAGGGCATCCACGGGCTCAATCCCGAGCTCGCCGCGCGCATTGACGCCCGCATGAAATTCAAAGTCTATGTCAGCGCCCTGACCACTCTGAGCATCGACAATCATAACTGGGTACCCACCACCGACAATCGCCTGCTGCGACGCATTATCCGCGACAATGCCTATCGCGGAGTGGACGCCACGGAGACCATACGCCGTTGGCCCTCAGTGCGCCGCGGCGAAGAAAAGTGGATTTTCCCCTTCCAGGAAAATGCCGACGCCATGTTTAACTCCTCCCTGCTCTTTGAGCTCGGAGTGCTCAAAGAACGCGGCGAAACGCTGCTCAAACGCGTGCCCCAGGACCGCCCGGAATATGCCGAGGCCTACCGCCTGCGCAAGTTCCTGAGCTATTTCCTCCCCATCGACGAGCAATTCATCCCATCAACTTCCCTCATTCGCGAATTTATCGGCGGAAGCTCATTTGACTATTAATGAAACAACGAATCCAGGAGCTGAGGCGACAGCTTAACCGCCACAACAAACTCTACTACGTCGACAACGCGCCGGAAATCTCTGACCGCGAGTTTGACGAGATGATGAAGGAATTAGAGCAACTCGAGGCGCTCCACCCCGAGTTTGCCGACCCTCTGAGCCCCACTCAGCGCGTCGGCTCGGACCTCAACAAGGCCTTCGAGTCCATTGAACACGTCCGCCCGATGCTCTCGTTGGCTAACACTTACTCCATTGAGGAAGTGGACGCCTGGATTGCCTCCGTGCGCAAGCTGTTGCCCGCGGAGGAGGTGACCATTTGCGGCGAGATGAAGTATGACGGCACCTCCATTTCCCTCATCTATGAGCATGGACGATTAGTCCGCGCCGTGACCCGCGGCGACGGCACTCGCGGAGACATCGTGACGGATAATGTCAAGACCATCCCCTCGATTCCGCTGACTCTTGACCCTGACTGCGGCGCGCCCGACGAGTTTGAAATCCGCGGCGAAATCCTCCTCCCCTGGGCCGCTTTTGACCGCCTCAACCGCGAGCGCGAGGCCAACGACGAGCCTCTGTTTGCCAACCCCCGAAATGCCGCCTCCGGCACGCTCAAAACCCTCAATTCGGCCGAAGTGAGCCGCCGCGGACTCGACGCCATATTTTATTATGTGCTCTCTGACGATCTCCCTGCCGATAATCATTACGACAACCTCCGCGCCGCCGCCCGCTGGGGATTCAAGGTGGCCCCGATCTTGGAGAAGTTGCACTCCATTGAGGAGGTGGATGAGTTCATTCGCCGCTGGGACGTGGAGCGCAAAACCCTCCCCGTGGCCACGGATGGCCTCGTGTTTAAGGTCAACTCCCTGCGCCAGCAGCTCAATCTTGGATTCACGGCCAAGTCGCCCCGCTGGGCCATCGCTTATAAATTTGCCGCCGAGCGCGCACTGACCAAGCTCCGCTTCGTGACTTTCGAAGTGGGCCGAATGGGCATCGTCACCCCCGTGGCAAACCTCGAGCCGGTGCTCCTGAGCGGCACCATCGTCAAGCGCGCGTCGCTCCATAATGAAGACATCGTGCGCAAGCTCGACATCCACGATGGTGACATGCTCTACGTGGAAAAAGGCGGCGAAATCATCCCCAAAATCACGGGCGTGGATACCGCCGCGCGCATTCCCGGCAGTAAGCCCGTGGAGTTCGTGCGCACTTGCCCGGCCTGCGGAGCCGAACTGGTCCGCATGGAAGGCGAAGCCGCATGGGTTTGCCCCAATAAATATGGCTGCCCGCCGCAGATCATTGGCCGCATCGAGCATTTCGCCGCGCGCAAAATGATGAACATTGACGGCATCGGCGCCGAAACCGCCCAGCAGCTCTATGAGCGCGGATTGGTGCGCTCCACGGCCGATATCTATGACCTCCAACCCGCCGAGCTCGAGCGCCTTTCCGGCTTCGGCCCCCGCAGCGCCATGCGCGTCATTGAGGGCGCCGAGGAGTCGAAAAAGGCCCCGTTTGAACGTGTGCTCTACGCCCTGAGTATCCCCAATGTGGGCGCCACGATGAGCAAGAAAATAGCCCGCGCCGTCGGCTCCATTGACCGCCTGATAGCCATGTCGGCCGAGGAACTTTGCGCCATTGAAGACGTTGGTCCGACCGTGGCTGAGGGTATCATCGAATATTTTGCCGACGAGCGAAATCAGGAGAACATTGCCCGCCTGCGCGCCGCCGGTCTCCAATTTGAGGCCGAGGTCAAGGCCGCGGAAGGGGGCTCCGATGCCCTGAGCGGACTCTCCATAGTCATCTCCGGCACGTTCTCTCACCATAGCCGCGACGAGTATAAAGAACTCATCGAGCTCCATGGCGGCAAGAACGTCGGCTCTATTTCCAAGAAGACTTCCGCCATCCTTGCCGGCGAAAACATGGGCCCCGCAAAGCTCGAAAAAGCCCAATCGCTCGGCATCCCCATTTGGAGTGAAGAAGAATTTTTGAAAAAAATCGGCGAATAGTTTGCTTTTATTGCGCCGTTTTGTTAACTTTGCGCTCGTATGGACAAGGAGAAGCATGATGCTCGACTGCGCTTTGCGTTTGCCTCTTTTTTGAGTGCTAACGGTTTGCGGTTCACTCCGGAGCGGAACCACATCCTCAATGTGGCTCTCTCGTTTCGGCGTGCGTTCAGCTCCGTGGAGCTCTGCAACGCCTGCTTGGCCGACGATTCCATGCGCGTCTCGCGAGCCACGGTGTTCAACTCCCTGCCGCTGCTCGAGCGCGCCGGCCTGCTGCGTCGCATAGCCTTTGACCGCACGGTTTCTTACGAAGTCATTCGCCAGAAACTCCAGCTGCGTGCGCGCCAGCACTTGGTCTGTACCGAGTGCGGCAAGGTGCGCCGCCTCCAGGCGCCCATGCTCTCGGCTTGGGTGGGCAGTCAGACTTATCGCGACTTCTTTCCCGCGCCCGAAAGCGCCGTGCTCACTCTCCAGGGCCTCTGCGGTAAATGCCGCCGTAATAAACAGAAAAATCATAAAAAAACCACATAAAGTATATTCCTTTTAACAATGAAAGTAGACGTCTTGTTAGGCCTCCAGTGGGGCGACGAAGGTAAGGGTAAAGTCGTTGACGTGCTTACCCCCAAGTATGACGTTGTGGCTCGCTTCCAAGGCGGCCCCAATGCCGGTCACACCCTCGAATTTGAAGGCAAAAAATACGTGCTCCGCTCCATTCCTTCCGGCATTTTCCAGCACGGTCAGGTCAACATTATCGGCAACGGCGTGGTCCTCGACCCCGTGCTCTTCATGGAAGAGGCCGAATCCCTGCGCGAAAGCGGAATTGACCTCCCTAAAGTGCTGAAACTCTCCAAGAAAGCCCACCTGATTCTTCCCACCCATCGCCTGCTCGATGCCGCCAACGAAGCCGCCAAAGGCAAAGGCAAAATCGGCACCACCGGCAAAGGCATCGGCCCGACCTACACCGACAAGATTTCCCGTAACGGCATCCGCATCGGCGACACCTTGCTGCCCGACTTTAAGGAGCGCTATGACGCCGCCAAGGACCGCCACATCAAGACCATGGCCGCACTCGGCGTCACCGAGCATCCCCAGCTCGACGAACTCGAAGAAAAATGGTTCAAAGCCATTGAGTATCTCCATAATTATGAGCTGATTGACTCCGAGCATTTCGTGAATCATCTGCTGCAAGACGGCAAGAAAGTGCTCTGCGAAGGCGCCCAAGGCACAATGCTCGACGTGGATTTCGGCTCTTATCCTTTCGTGACTTCCAGCAACACTGTGACTGCCGGCGCCTGCACAGGCCTCGGCGTCGCCCCCAATAAGATTGGCGATGTCTACGGCATTTTCAAGGCCTATTGCACCCGCGTAGGCTCCGGCCCGTTCCCCACCGAGCTCTTCGACGCCGACGGCAAGCGCATGCGCGACATCGGCCACGAATATGGCGCCGTAACCGGCCGTGAACGCCGCTGCGGATGGATTGACCTCGTGGCCCTGCGCTATGCGGTGATGATCAATGGCGTCACCAAGCTCATCATGATGAAGAGCGACGTCCTTGATGACTTCGACGTCATCAAGGCTTGCACCGACTATAAGATCAACGGCGAAATCGTCCATGACTTCCCCTACGACGTTGACTGCCTCGAAATCGAGCCCGTCTACGTCGAACTCCCCGGTTGGAAGACCCCCATGAGCGAAATGACCTCCGAATCTGAGCTCCCCGAGAACTTTAAGCGCTATGTAGCGTTTATAGAGAAAGAGCTCGGCGTCCCGGTGGTGATCCTCTCCGTCGGCCCCGACCGCGCCCAAACCATCGTCCGGTAATACCGGCCTGCGGCCGGTGTTTAAGGTTGAATACCGCCAAAGGCGGTGTTTAAGGTTTAATACCTCCTGCGGCGGTGTTTAAGGTTGAATACCGCCTGCGGCGGTGTTTAAGGTT
>CAZLMV010000005.1:11373-14151 GCA_964560625.1 uncultured Bacteroides sp.
TACCTCCTGCGGCGGTGTTTAAGGTTGAATACCGCCTGCGGCGGTGTTTAAGGTTTAAAGTTTAAAGTTTAAGGCTTTTTGCCGCCTTATAACTCTTATAAGACTTTTAAATCTTATAAAACTTATAAACCTCACCTTAAACCTTAAACTTTAAACCTTAAACACCGCCCCCGGCGGAAAAAACCACCTTAAACCTTAAACCTTAAACCTTAAACTTTAAACTTTAAACACCGCCCCAGGCGGTATTAAACCTTAAACACCGCCAAAGGCGGTATAAAATCATGAAAGTCCGTCCATTCAAAGGTATTCGCCCGCCTCGCGAAATCGTCGAGGAAGTGGCCTCGCGTCCCTATGATGTGCTCAACTCCGACGAAGCCCGCGCCGAAGCCGCCGGCAACGACAAGAGCCTCTATCACATCATCAAGCCCGAAATAGATTTCCCCGTCGGAACCGACGAACATTCCCCCGAAGTCTACGAAAAGGCCGTGGAAAACTTCGCCGCCTTCCGCGAAAAGGGATGGCTCGTGCAAGACTCCGAACCGCATTATTATATATATGCGCAGATCATGGACGGGCGCACGCAGTATGGCATCGTGCTCGGCGCCTCCGTGGAGGACTACATGACCTGCTGCATCAAAAAGCATGAACTTACCCGCAAGGACAAGGAAGAGGACCGCATGAAGCACGTCCGCGTCAATAACGCCAACATCGAGCCCGTGTTTCTCGCCTTCCCTGACAATGAAGTTCTCGAGCAGGTGATTGCCGAAGTCGTGGCCGGCGAACCCGAATATGACTTCGTGGCTCCCGATGGCTTTGGCCATAAATTCTGGGTGGTGGATAAGAAAAAGCAGATTGAAACCATCTCCGCCGAGTTTGAGAAGATGCCCGCAATGTATATTGCCGACGGCCATCATCGCTCTGCCGCCGCTGCCTTGGTGGGCCATGAAAAGCGTCAGCAAAACGCCGCGACCCACACCGGCCATGAGTCATATAACTACTTCCTTGCCGTGGCTTTCCCCGCAAGCCATCTGCGCATCATTGACTATAACCGCGTGGTCACTGACCTCAACGGCCTGTCGCCCGCCGAGTTCCTCGAAAAGCTCGAATATGACTTCATCGTGGAAGATAAGGGCACGGAAGTTTACCGCCCCGCCGCGCTCCATAACTTCTCGCTCTATCTCGAAGGTCATTGGTACTCGCTGACCGCCCGCGAAGGCACGTATGACGACACTGACCCCATCGGCACTCTTGACGTCACCGTTTCCTCCGAGTTGATTCTCCAGAAGCTGCTGAATATCGGCGACTTGCGCACCTCCAAGCGCATTGACTTCGTTGGCGGCATCCGCGGCCTCGATGAGCTCAAGCGTCGCTGCGACTCCGGCGAGATGGCCGCTGCCTTGGCTCTCTATCCCGTTTCGATGAAGCAGTTGATGGACATTGCCGACTCCGGCGCCATCATGCCTGCCAAGACCACCTGGTTTGAGCACAAACTCCGCTCCGGCCTGGTGATTCACTCCCTCGAGGATTGATTGTGAGGCCCTTTTTTCGCCTAATTAAGCAATAAAATCCAGCGGTTTGCGTTATTTATTTGCAAACTACGAAAATTATTGTTAACTTTGTACCCCTTAAACTGACAGAATTCCCCGAATTTATGGTTAAACATATCGTCTCATTCAAACTGAAAGGCACTGACGCTGAGCGTCATAACGCCGCCGTAGAGTTTAAAAATGCCCTCTTGGCATTGCCCGAACAGATCCCCGTTTTGGTCTCTATGGAGGTTGGCATAAATCAGAACCCTTCAGAGGATTGGGACGTTGTCCTGACCGCAGTTGTACCCTCAATGGCCGACGTTGAGGTCTATGCCAAACATCCCGCCCACGTTGCCGCCGCGGCCATCGTCGCTCCCCTGAAAGAGGCGCGTGCGTGCGTTGACTATGAATTCTGATCAGCAACCCTTTTTAAGAAATTCTTTAAGAGATTTATGCAACAACTAAAAATCAGTCAGGCGCCTACTAATCGCGACCCGCTCCTTAACCGTTACCTTCAGGAGATTGGCCGCGAGGAGCTGTTGAGCGTCGATGAAGAAGTGGAGCTTGCTCAGCGTATCCGCCAAGGTGACCAATCAGCCGTTGACCGCTTAGTCAAGGCCAATCTGCGCTTCGTGGTCTCCGTGGCCAAGCAATATCAAAACCAGGGCCTCGACCTTATGGACCTCATTTCCGAGGGCAACGTTGGCCTCCAAAAGGCTGCTCAGAAGTTTGACGAAACCCGCGGCTTCAAGTTCATCTCTTACGCCGTGTGGTGGATTCGCCAATCCATTCTCCAGGCCCTTGCCGAGCAGAGCCGCATCGTGCGCCTTCCGCTCAATCAGGTTGGCTCAATCAATAAAATCCGCAAGGTCCTCAATAAGTTCGAGCAGGAAAACATGCGCGCCCCCTCAATTGAAGAATTGGCCAAGGAGCTCGATGTCCCCGCCGAAAAAATTGCCGAGACCATGAAGGTTTCCGGTCGTCAGGTCAGCGTCGACGCCCCCTTCCAGGAAGGCGAAGACAACAGCCTCCTCGATGTGCTGTCAAACAACGACATGCCCGCCACCGACGCCGGACTTAACCGCGACTCCCTCTCCACCGAGGTTGAACGCTCCCTGCTTCAATCCCGGAGCGCGAGCGCCCCATCATCAAGGCCTTCTTCGGAATCGGCTGCCAGGGGATGACCCCCGAGGAAATCGGCGAAAAGTTTGACCTCACCCGCGAGCGCGTGCCCCAAATCCAAGAAAAG